>NZ_JAIZQG010000029.1:0-82684 GCF_020419965.1 Burkholderia sp. AU39826 | reverse complement strand
GGCGGCGGCGGTGCTGGCGGCGGCGGTGCTGGCGGCGGCGGTGCTGGCGGCGGCGGTGCTGGCGGCGGCGGTGCTGGCGGCGGCGGTGCTGGCGGCGGCGGTGCTGGCGGCGGAGGCCATGGCAATGGCGGCGGCAACGGCAACGGCGGCGGCGGTCACGGCAATGGCGGAAACGGTAACGGCGGCGGGAGCGGCGGGAGCGGCGGCGCCAACGGCACCGGCGGCCACGGCAATGGCGGCGGCAACGGTAACGGCAATGGCAGTGGAGGCGCCGGCAACGGCGGGGCCAACGGTGTCGGCAACGGCAACGGTGGCGGTCGCGGCAACGGCGGCGGTCACGGCAACGGCGGATCGCCCGGCGGCAACCACTGACCCCAGGCGTTGCCCGGGGTCAGAGCATCTCGAGCGCGCGCTTGCTGCGCGGCGGACGGAAATACGCGTCAAGCTGCACGCGCTCGTCATCGCTCAACACGACATCGAGCGCGGCGCGGTTGTCGCGCACGTGCTCGATTCGCGACGCCTTCGGAATCGCGAATACACCCGGCTGCGCGAGCACCCATGCCAGCGCGACGCGCATCACCGACACGCCGCGCAGCCGCGCGATCTCGTCGAGCGGCGAGCGTTTCGGCAGCCGCCCGTGATCGACCGGACTGTATGCCATCGCCGGTATCCGGCGCTCGGCCAGCCACGGCAGCAGGTCGAATTCCGGGCCGCGTCGCGCGATGTTGTAGAGAATCTGGTTGGTGGCGCACGCACCACCGCCCGCCTCGTCGACGAGTTCGGCCATGTCGGCCGTATCGAAGTTGCTCACGCCCCAGTGGCGAATCTTGCCCGCACGCTGCAACGCGTCGAAACCCTCGACCGTTTCCTCGAGCGGCACCGAACCGCGCCAGTGCAGCAGATACAGGTCGAGGCGATCGGTACGCAGGCGCTTGAGGCTCGCGTCGCACGCGGCGACGACGCCACGCCGGCTCGCATGGTGCGGATAGACCTTGCTGACGAGAAATACGTCGTCGCGCAGGCCCGCGAGTGCGTCGCCGACCAGTTCCTCGGTCGCGCCGTCGCCATACATCTCGGCCGTATCGACCAGCGTCATCCCGAGTTCGACGCCCTCGCGCAGCGCGGCGATCTCGTCCGCGCGCCGCGCCGGCCGCTCGCCCATTTCCCAGGTGCCCAGGCCCAGCTTCGGAATCGTCTCGCCGTTCGGCAAGACGACCGTGGCGATCGTGTCTGTCATGCGTTTCCTCGTTGCGGATTCGTGGCCGCGCACCGCGGCCGAAGCATCGGATACGACGCATCAGTGTAGTCAATCGGTACGCCTCCGGCCTGTTACGCGGCAAAAACCGGCTATAACGGCACGGCATGATGACTTAGAATGGCCGCAACCTGATCGATACCCATTGTATGAAGGCACCCACGGACGACCGCTGGCAGGACCTGCGCCCCGACCCCGACAACGATACGCCGCTCTACCTGCAGCTCGCCCGCAAGCTCGGCGATGCAATCCACGACAACCGCTGGACGGCCGGCGAAGCGCTGCCTTCCGAGCGTGTGTTGTCCGAAGCGCTCGGCGTGTCGCGCATCACCGCGCGCAAGGCGATCGCGCTGCTCGTCGAGCAAGGCTTGATCCGCCGCACGCAGGGCGCGGGCAACTTCATCCAGCCGCGCTACGAGGATCCGCTGTCGCGGCTGTCGAGCTTCAGCGAAATGCTCGAGCGCCGCGGCTTCAAGCCGAGCTCGCAGTGGCTCGCGCGCGAAATCCAGCCGGCCAACCGCGACGAAGTGATCCAGCTCGGGCTGTCGCCGGCCGCATCGGTTACGCGGCTGAAACGTCTGCGCCTGGCCGACGGCATCGTGATGGCCGTCGAGAACTCGACGTTCCCCGCGACGCTGATTCCCGATCCGCAGGCGATCGTCGGCTCGCTGTACAGCTATCTCGAAGCGCGCGGCACGCCGATCGTGCGCGCGCTGCAGCATTTCCGCGCGGTCAACGCGACCGACGAGATCGCCGAACAGATGGGCATCGCCCCGCACGACGCCCTGCTGCTGATCACGCGGATCGGCTATACGTCCGACCAGCGCGCGATCGAACTGACCGATACCTATTGCCGAAACGACTACTACGATTTCGTCGTCGAGCTGCGCAAGTAGCGCGAGGCGCGGCGCCGGCGCTCACAACCAGCGCGCGTCGTCGGTGCCGAGCGGCACGGGCGGACGCGCGAACGACGGCGGCGTCGCCGACAACCGCTCGGCCGGCCGCACGGTGTCGAGCACGCCGAACGGCGACGCGACGCGCTCGATCCGGTCGCACACGTCGGCCAGCGCGAGATCGGGCGCGTGCAACCCGCCCGGCACGGCGCCGAACGACTGCAGCCAGCGCCCCGTCTGCGCGAGCGACGTCCGCACGTGCCAGCTTCCCCCTTCGCGCGCCCGCCGGGCGAGCGCGATCATCGCGCCGAACGCCGCGAGATACCCCGTTGCATGGTCGAGCGCCTGGCATGGCAGATGGCGCGGCCCGCTCGCCTGCGCGGCCTGCTGCTCGTGCCATGCGATTCCGCTCGCCGACTGCACGAGGCTGTCGAACCCGCGCCGCTTCGCCCACGGCCCGGTGTGCCCGTACGCCGACACCGACACGTAGACGATGCCGGGCCGCCGCTCGGCCAGCGCCTGCGGCGCGAACCCGCGCGCGGCGAGCGCGCCGGGCCGGTACGACTGCAGAAACACGTCCGTCTCGCGCGCCAGCGCGTGCAGCGTATCGACGCCTGCCGCGTCGCGCAGATCGATCCACGTCGAGCGCTTGCCGCGTCCGTTGTCGATCACGAGCGGCGCGATGTTCGGCAGGTGCGGGCCGTTGACGAGCAGCGTCTGCGCGCCATGCGACGCCAGCGTGCGGCCCGCGACCGGCCCCGCGATGATGCGCGTGAGATCGAGCACGCGCACGCCGGCCAGCGGCCGGCCGCCCTCGCCGCGGCCGATCGGCTCGGGCGGCGCGTCACCGATCCGCTCGATCTCGAACAGCGGCAGCGACGCGATCGCGCGCGCCTGCTCGTGCGCCGCCCATTCGTCAGGCGTTCTGATCAATGCCGCGCACAGGCCGGCGTCGGCCAGCGCGGTATCGAGCGCCGCGCCGTCCCACGCGCGAATCGCCGCGGCGACGTCGGCCGGCTGCGGGCCGCAGCCGAGCACGTCGAGAATGCCGTGCAGGTGATGCGGGAAATTCGCGTGCAGCTGAATCCAGCGTCCGTCGCCCGTCTCGAAGAAGCCGGTGACGGGATGACGCAACTCGGGCGGCGGCCCGTCGTCCACGCGCAGGTAGCGTTCGCTGCGAAACGCCACGAGCGCGTCGCGCACCGACACGTCGACCGATTGCGCCACGCCCGTGCGCAACCGATGGCATTCGGCTGCCGCGAGCGCCGCTGCGGCGATCGTCGCGGCGGCAAGCGTGCCCACATGAAACGTCGACGGCAACGTCGGGTCCTGCCCGGTCACGGTCGTGCGAGCCAGCGCGTCGCGCTCGCCGTGTGCGAGTTGCCAAAGATGCGCCAATGCGGATTCGGGTGTCATAGTGAAGGAGATACCGTTGAGGAGACGGAATCGAGTCTAGAATTCGCGACAGGCGCGATCAATCTTGATTGCGCGAATCAATACATAACGAATAGTTGTAGCGGTTCCGCGCTTCATGCGCGGCGACAGGAGCAACCGGCATGACGTCCCTCAGTGCGCAGGAAGCCGCCGGCATGCTCGGCGTCAGCGTGAGCACCCTCTATGCATACGTGAGCCGCGGCCTGCTGCGCTCGCTGCCCGACGGCGCGACCAAGCGCCGCCGCTACGACGCCGACGAAGTGCGCCTGCTCGCGCGCCGCCGCGCCGACGCGAAGCGCGCGGGCGGTGTCGCCGAACGTTCGCTCGACTGGGGCGTGCCGGTCCTGGAATCGCGGATCACGCAGATCGCCGACGGCCGCCTGCGCTATCGCGGCGCGGATGCGATCGCGCTGGCCGATACGGCGACACTCGAGGAAACGGCCGCGCGGCTGTGGGATTGTCCGCCAGCGCGGCTGGCCGCCGCGTCGCTCGCATCGACCGGTTTCGACGCGGCGCAGTGGCGCGACTGGGCCCATCGCTGGGCGCCGCTCGCGCCGCTCGAACGCACGCTGGTGCTGCTGCCGGCCGCGGCTGCATCGCTGCCGCGCCTGTGGGCGCAGGGGCGCGATGCACAGCTCGATTCCGCCGCGTTGCTGCTGCGCGTCGCGACGGCCGCGCTCGCCGGCATCGCGCCGGGCGACGCGCCCGTGCACCGGCAGCTCGCGGCCGCGTGGCGCGTGCGACGGCGCGCCGAAGCCGACCTGCTGCGGCGCGCGCTCGTGCTGTGCGCCGATCACGAACTGAATCCGTCGACTTTCGCGGTGCGCTGCATCGCGTCGACCGGCACCCATCTGTTCGGCGCGATCTCCGGCGGGCTCGCGGCGCTGTCGGGGCCGCGTCACGGCGGCGAGACGTTCCGCGCGGGCACGCTGCTCGACGAAGCGGCCCGCGCCGCCGATCTCGATCGTTACCTCGCGCTGCGGCTCGCGCACGACGAACGCGCGGACGGCGGCCGCACGGCCCTGTCCGGCTTCGCGCACCCGCTATACCCCGACGGCGATCCGCGCGCCCGGGCGCTGCTCGATGCGCTGCACGCGGCGGCGCCCGAGCGGCCGGCGCTGCGCGTGGCGCGCGCGCTCGCCGCGCGCGTCGAAGCGGCGACGGGCCTGCGGCCGGCGATCGATTTCGCGCTCGCGGTGCTGGAGCGCACGCTCGCACTGCCCGACGGCGCGGCGTTCACGCTGTTCGCGGCCGGCCGCACGGCCGGCTGGATCGCGCACGCGCTCGAACAGTACGCGGACGGAAAGCTGATCCGGCCACGCGCACGCTACGTCGGCAGCGACGCGGCCGTGTGACGCCGGCCGTGACGCCACGCGGCGAACGGACGCCACCACGCGGACGCTGAGCGCACGGCCGGCGCCGCGAGCGGGCCGAACGCGAACGTCGCGCCGCGCGGCCCGGCGCCGACCCACGCGCGCATGCCGGGCAGCAACGTCAGCGATGCGCCCGCACCCAGCCAGTGATCGTCGGGCCGGCCCTCGACGGTCACCCACACGTCGCCTTCGGCCACTTCGAGCAGCGTGAGATCGACGATCCGCCACCGGCCGGCCGGCTCGTCGCCGTCCATCACGTAAAGTCGCAGTTCGCGCATGGCAGCCTCCTGGTCGCACGGGTTCGACGACACCAGTATTTCGGACGGAGGCGGCACACGGACAGATACGGCCGCCGACGCTTTCGGCTGAACTGTACTGGCCGCCCGACGGAGACAGGCTTCCCGTGGCGCGGCCGGCCGAGGTCGAGTCGGGCCGCATCACATATCGCCCCGAACCTGCACGGCGCGGCGGCTTTCCCTACAATGTCGGCTGTCCCGCGCCACCACCCCGCCCTCATGTTCCAACGCCCGCCCGCCGCCGCTCCCGGCGAAAAAAACCTCACCGTGATGCTCTGGCTCGTTGCGACGGGCTTCTTCATGCAGACGCTCGACGCGACGATCGTCAACACGGCGCTGCCGTCGATGGCGGCGAGCCTCGGCGAATCGCCGCTGCGGATGCAATCGGTCGTGATCGCGTACTCGCTGACGATGGCGGTGATGATCCCCGTGTCGGGCTGGCTCGCCGACACGTTCGGCACGCGACGCGTGTTCTTCAGCGCGATCCTGGTGTTCTCGCTCGGCTCGCTGCTGTGCGCGAACGCGCATACGCTGACGCAACTCGTCGCGTTCCGCGTCGTGCAGGGCGTCGGCGGCGCGATGCTGCTGCCGGTCGGGCGGCTCGCGGTGCTGCGCACGTTTCCGGCCGAGCGCTACCTGCCCGCGCTGTCGTTCGTCGCGATTCCGGGCCTGATCGGCCCGCTGATCGGGCCGACGCTCGGCGGCTGGCTCGTGAAGATCGCGTCGTGGCACTGGATTTTCCTGATCAACGTGCCGGTCGGCGTCGCGGGCTGCATCGCGACCTTCTATTCGATGCCCGATTCGCGCAACCCGGCCGCCGGCCGCTTCGACCTGAAGGGCTATCTGCTGCTGACGATCGGCATGGTCGCGATCTCGCTGTCGCTCGACGGGCTCGCCGATCTCGGCATGCAGCACGCGGCCGTGCTGGTGCTGCTGGTCCTGAGCCTCGCGTGCTTCGTCGCGTACGGGCTGTACGCGGTGCGCGCGCCGCAGCCGATCTTCTCGCTCGAGCTGTTCAAGATCCACACGTTCAGCGTGGGGCTGCTCGGCAACCTGTTCGCGCGGATCGGCAGCGGCGCGATGCCGTACCTGATCCCGCTGCTGCTGCAGGTGAGCCTCGGCTACTCGGCATTCGAGGCCGGGCTGATGATGCTGCCGGTCGCGGCGGCCGGCATGTTCTCGAAGCGGATCATCACGCGGCTGATCACGCAGCACGGCTATCGGAAGGTGCTGCTCGCGAACACGATCATGGTCGGCGTGATGATGGCAAGCTTCGCGCTGATGCGCGACACGGTGCCGGTGTGGGTGAAGGTCGTGCATCTCGCGCTGTTCGGCGGCTTCAACTCGATGCAGTTCACCGCGATGAACACGCTGACGCTGAAGGATCTCGGCACCGGCGGCGCGAGCAGCGGCAACAGCCTGTTCTCGCTCGTGCAGATGCTGTCGATGAGCCTTGGCGTCACGGTCGCCGGCGCGCTGCTGGCGACGTTCACCGGCATGCTGCGCACCGTGACGCCGAGCAACACGCTGCCGGCGTTCCACGCGACGTTCATCTGCGTCGGGATCATCACGGCCGCGTCCGCGTGGATCTTCGCGCAGCTCGCGCCCGAGATCCGCGGCCCGGCGCGCAAGACCGACCCGTCCGAGCGCGCGTGACGCGCGGCGCGCGCCGAATCGGGCCGGCGCGCCCCATCGCGGTGCAACGCGACCCGGCCGCGCGCGTACCGGCCGCGCCGGGCGGCCGTACACGGCGCCATGCCGCCGTGCATGCTTCTTGCTGGCCTATTCTGTAGGTAAACTGGCAGCCTTCCTTCGGCCGACATCATGAGCATGATCGAAATCGATCCCCCCGGCTTTCAACCGCCCCGCCCGGTCGCCGGCGACGACGGGAACCGGCGCACCGTGCTGTACGGCGGCTACACCGTGTTCAGCGTGTTTCAGCCCGTTTTCTCGGTGTCGCACCGGCGCGCGATCGGCTATCACGCGTCGCTGCGCGCACACGACGAGGAAAACCGTCAGGTGGCGTCGCACGAGGTGTTCACGCAGGCGGCACGGCGCGGCGACCTGCTCGAGCTCGGGCGGCTCGCCGAATCGTTGCATCTCGGTAACTTCCACGCGTTCGACAGCCACGACGAGTGGCTCTTCCTGAGCCTGCATCCGGCCGCGCTGATGGACACCGTGTACGGCGACGCGCTGCTCGCGAACCTGAAGGCGCTCGGGCTGCCGCCGCACCGCGTGGTGCTCGAGGTGCCCGAACAGGCCGGCGGCGAGACGCCGCGCTATGCGGCGATCATCGACGGGCTGCGCAAGGCCGGCTTCCTGATCGCGCTCGTCGGATTCGGCGCGAAGCATTCGAACATCGATCGCGTGTGGCACCTGCATCCCGACATCGTCACGCTCGACCGCGGCATCCTCGCGCAGGCGAGCGAGCACTCGCATCTCGAACGCGTGCTGCCGGGGCTCGTGTCGCTGCTGCACGAATCCGGCCAGCTCGTGCTGATGGGTGGGCTCGCGACCGAACGCGACGCGCTGATCGCGCTCGAATGCGACGTCGATTTCGTGCAGGGCCAGTACTTCGCGGGGCCGAGCGTCGACCCCGTGCAGCCGCAGGCCGCCGCGGGCTGCATGGATACGCTGTCGGCCGCGCTGCGGCTGCGCGTCGCGCAGCGCGAGCGCACGCAGGCGGAACGGCTCGCGCCGTACGTCGCCGCGCTCGAGGAAGCGAGCCGCAAGCTCGGCGCGGGCGAATCGCTCACCGATGCGGCGGCCGCGGTGCTCGGGCTGCCCGAGACCGCACGCTGCTTCCTGCTCGACGCGTCGGGCCGCCAGATCGGCGACAACGTGCTCGCGCGCGGCAGCGTGTCGCAACGCGCGAAGCGCTTCCGGCCGCTGCTGCATTCCGAAGGCGCGAGTTGGGAACGCCGCCCGTACTTC
This sequence comes from Burkholderia sp. AU39826, assembly GCF_020419965.1. Lineage (NCBI taxonomy): Bacteria > Pseudomonadati > Pseudomonadota > Betaproteobacteria > Burkholderiales > Burkholderiaceae > Burkholderia > Burkholderia sp. AU39826. Next base: position 74,499 of record NZ_JAIZQG010000029.1, on the reverse strand, counting down.
ATCGACGCGATGCGCGCGCCGGGCGGCGTGCATCTGACGCCGCCCTACCTGTCGATCAACGAGGCGCACCTGTGCGTGACCGCATCGATCGCCGCGCCAGCCGTGACGGGCATGCAGGTGCTCTGCGTCGACATCAACTGGGAAGCGGCGCTCAGCCGCGAGTAAGTGCCAAGTGCGCCGGCGCGGCGCGCTCACGCGTCGCCGCCCGCCCTGCGCACGATCAACCGGTGCACGCGCTTGCCGGACGATGCGCTGACGACCTCGTGCTCGTCGATCACGCGCACGCCGGCGCCGAGCGCCGCATGCATCCGCGCCGAATCGAGCGGCGTATAGAGGCGGCCGCGCTCGTCGCGCAGCACGCCGTTTCCGGCCACCCGCCAGCTCAGGTACAACGTGCCGCCCGGCATCAGCAGATCGGCCAGCCGCGCGGCGGCCGCCGCCGCGTCCGCCTGTTCGAGATGCATGACGACCGTTTCGCACAGTACGTTGCGAAACGCGCCGGACGGTACGCCGGCGAGCGCCGGTAGCGCGGCCAGCTCGAAAGTCAGCCCACGATGGCGCCGCCGCGCCTCGTCGAGCAGCGCGGCGCTCGCGTCGTAGCCGCGCACGTCGAAGCCGCGCGACGCGAGCCACGCCGTATCGCGCCCGGCGCCGCAGCCGACGTCGGCGGTCAGCCCCGGCGAGAAATACTGTTCGAGCAGTGCGTACATGTCGTCGGGCGCAGCCTGGTCGAGCCAGTCCTGCGCGTATTGCGCGGCATGGGCGTCGTAGGCATCGAGGGTCGGGCGATCCACCATGGCGATTGCTCCGCAAAGGCGTCGTATGACGCACTCCGCATCTTAGCCGCTGCGCACGGCCCGCGCCGACGGCGGACGGTGCGACGCCGGCCTGCGCGGCGGGTACGTGGCCGACACGCGGCGCCTGCGCGGCCAGGTCGGCCCACAGCGCAGCCGATCCGCGCGCGGCCGACGAGCGTCACATGCGTGCCGCCCGCCGCGAGGCGGCCGCCGAGACAGCAGCCGAGCGCGCCCGCGCCGAACACGCAGACCGGCCCCGCCGCCCCATCAGACATGCGAATGCGCGCCGCCGTGCACGGGGCCCGCGCGCCGCTCGACTTCGCGGCGCACGTCGCCGCGCAGCCCCGCGAAGAACGCGACCTCGGCGACGACGAACAGCGGCCCGACGATCAGGCCGACCAGATCGTCGACGAATGCCGGCTTGCGGCCTTCGAACCAGTGCCCGACGAACTGCACGATCCAGCCGATGACGAACGCGCCGACGCCGATCGCGAGCCATTGCGCGGTCGGCATCGGCGCCAGCGACTGCGCGGCCCACAGGCCGAGCGCGAGCAGCACGGTCATCACGATCCCGAACCGCAGGTCGAGACGCAGGTAGAACACCGCGGACACGACGGCGAGCAGCAGCGCCGGCGACAGTGCGACGCCGGCCAGCGTCCCGAGCGCCGGCCGCGACAGCAACACCTCGACCGCGAACACGATCATCGGAATGCCGACCAGATGCGTCGCGATGTTGCGCGCATCGCGATGGTAGGCCGCATACTGGGAAAGATGGTCTTCGAGGGTTTTCATGGCGTCTCCTGATCGGTTATTGAGCGCTATCATGCGCGTCACGCCCGAGAACCTCTGTCAGCTACCCGACATCGCGTGCCCATGCCTGCCTCGCTCGCCCCGTACCTGCCGCAGATCGAAGCGAACCCGTGGTTCGCCGCGCTGCCGCCGGCGTTGCGCGTGGAGCTGATCGCCCGCGCGACGCTGCGCCGTCTGCCAGCCGGCCACGCGCTGTTCCGGCGCGGCGACCCGCCGTGCGGGCTGTACGCGGTGCTGGCCGGTTCACTGACGATAGGTGCCGTCGATCCGCAGGGCAAGGAGACGCTGCTGACGGTGGCCGAGCCCGTCACGTGGTTCGGCGAGATCGCGTTGTTCGACGGCCAGCCGCGCACGCACGACGCCATCGCGCTCGACGACGCGCTGCTGCTGCACGTGCCGCAGGCCGCGCTGCTCGCGATCCTCGATACGACGCCGCAATACTGGCGGCAGTTCGCGCTGCTGATGGCGCAAAAGCTGCGACTGAGCTTCCTGACGGTCGAATCGATGAGCGTGATGCCCGCCGCGCAGCGGCTCGCCGCGCGGCTGCTGATGATCGCCGAAGGCTACGGCGGCATCAGCGCCGGGCGCACGCACATCCGGCTGTCGCAGGAAACGCTCGCGTCGATGCTGTCGCTGACGCGGCAGACCACCAACCAGTTGCTCAAGGCGCTGCAGGCCGACGGCGTCGTGCGGCTGCACGTCGGCGAGATCGAGCTCGTGGACATCGACGCATTGCGCCGCGCGAGCGGGCTCGGCGACGGCGCATACTGAACGCCGCACAACGACCTTTATCGACCTCTATCGACCTTTATTGGCCGCTACGCGCTGCCCGCGGCCGGCGAGTTGCGCTATCGTGGCGGCTCGTTCCGTCCGCCGCGCGCACCGCCTTGAACACGTCGACCGTCCCCGCCCCCGCCCGTCATCCGTGGCCCGTATTCATCGCGTTCGTGCGGCTCGGCCTCACGTCGTTCGGGGGGCCGGTCGCGCATCTCGGCTACTTTCGCGCGGAATTCGTCACGCGGCGCGGCTGGCTCACCGAGCGCACCTATGCCGATCTCGTCGGGCTGTGCCAGTTCCTGCCCGGGCCGGCGAGCAGCCAGGTCGGGATGGCGATCGGTCTCGCACGCGCCGGCTATGCGGGCATGTTCGCCGCGTGGCTCGGTTTCACGCTGCCGTCGGCGCTGATGATGATGCTGTTCGCGCTCGGTGTTCACGCAACGGGCGCGCCGATCGAAGCCGGTGCGCTGCACGGGCTGCGCATCGTGTCGGTCGCGGTGATCGCGCAAGCCGTGTGGGGCATGGCGCGCACGCTGTGCCCGGATGCGCGGCGCGTCACGCTGATGGCTGCGGCCGCATGCGTCGCGCTGCTCGCGCCGGCCGCCTGGACGCAAGTCGCGGTGATCGTCGTGGCCGGCGCGGCCGGTCTCGTGCTGCTGCCGCAACCGGCGCGCGACGCGCACGAACCGTTGCCGCTGCACGTGTCGCCGCGCGCAGGCGTGCTGTGGCTCGCACTGTTCGCGGCGCTGCTCGCCGCACTGCCGTTCGCGGCCCGCGCGCTGCGCTCCGATACGCTGGCCGTCGTCGATGCGTTCTTCCGCACGGGCGCGCTCGTGTTCGGCGGCGGCCATGTGGTGCTGCCGCTGCTGCAGGCGGCCGTGGTCGCGCCGGGCTGGGTCGGCGATTCGGCGTTTCTCGCCGGGTATGGCGTCGCGCAGGCCGTGCCGGGGCCGCTGTTCACGTTCTCGGCATTTCTCGGTGCGTCGCTGCGCGACGCGCCGAATGGCTGGCTCAGCGGCACGATCGCACTCGTGTCGATCTTCGCGCCGTCGTTCCTGCTCATCGCCGGCACCGCGCCGTTCTGGGAACGCCTGCGCCGCAGCGCGCGCATGCAGGCAGCGCTCGCCGGCGTGAACGCGGCCGTCGTCGGGCTGCTGCTCGCCGCGCTCTATCACCCGGTCTGGACCGACACGATCGTCGCGCCGCGCGACCTGGCCGCCGCGCTGGTCGCGTTCGTCGCGCTGGTGTTCTGGCGCGTGCCGCCCTGGGCCGTCGTGATCGCGAGCGCGGCGCTCGGCTGGCTGCTCGGCATGGCCGGCTGAGCCGGCCGGCGCGACACGTTCGGGGCGGGACAAAACAAAAAGCCCTCGAAACCGAGGGCTCCGAGGGCCTTGTTCGATGCCGCGCGCCGTGACGGCGCGCAGGCGCCGGACTTACGCGAAGTTCTTCGCTGCGAAGTCCCAGTTCACGATGTTCCAGAACGCTTCGACGAACTTCGGACGCGCGTTGCGGTAGTCGATGTAGTACGCGTGTTCCCACACGTCGATCGTCAGCAGCGGCTTGTCGGCGGTCGTCAGCGGCGTGGCGGCGTTGCTGGTCGACACGATGTCGAGCGAACCGTCGGCCTTCTTCACGAGCCATGCCCAGCCCGAACCGAACGTGCCGACCGCGGCCTTCGTGAACGCTTCCTTGAATGCGTCGTACGAACCCCACTTCGCGTTGATCGCGTCGCCCAGCGCGCCCGACGGTGCACCGCCGCCGTTCGGCGACAGGCTGTTCCAGAAGAACGTGTGGTTCCAGATTTGCGCGGCGTTGTTGAAGATGCCGCCCGACGACTTCTTGATGATCTCTTCCAGCGGCAGGTTTTCGAATTCCGTGCCCGGGATCAGATTGTTCAGGTTCGTCACATAAGCCTGGTGGTGCTTGCCGTAGTGGTACTCGATCGTCTCTTTCGAGATGGTCGGCGCGAGTGCGTCTTCAGCGTACGGGAGCGGCGGGAGCGTATGAGCCATGGCGATTCCTTCGTTGAGTATGTAGGGAGGCTGTGTTGGATGCTGCCGAGCGTCCGATTGTAGGCGAGGACGAATAACCCCGCAAACTCACGGGCCATTTATCCGCGGTATGCGGAAAAGCGATGCTGGCGCAACGTCCGGCAGGGCGAACCGGACGATGCGCAGCATTCGTGCCCGGCCGCGCGGCATGCGGGGCGATGATCCTCGCGCCTCGCGCGCGACGCTTGCGTCAGATCGTATCGGTCAGCCGCGGCTGCACGTCGGCGAGCGACACGTCGGCCGCGCCTTCGGCGAGATGCACGGTCAGGCGCCGCTGCGGCTTCAGCGCGCCCGGCGCGCGTACCGCGCGGCCCGTCTGCGCATCGATCAACGCCGCATAGCCGCGCTCGAGCGTACGCTGCGGGCTCAGCACCTCGAGCCGTGCGGCACAGGCCGACACACGCGCAGTGTCGCGTTCGTGACGACGCTGCAGCGCGACCGCGAGACGTTGCGACAACCCCGCGAGCGCGTGGCGCGCCTGTGACGCGTCGGGCCGCGCGCGCTGCCAGCGTAGTTGCGCGAGCGCGAAACGCGCGCGCGCATCGCGCACCGGCCGCGATGCCGCCGACGCGAGCCGCACCGCGAGCTGCTCGACGTGCGTGCGCTGCCGCTGCAGCCGCTCGGCCGGGCTCACGAGCCGGCGCGCGAGCCAGTCGAGCTGCTGCGCGCGCTGTTCGAGCCGGCGCGCCATGCCGCGCGCGAGCGCGCGCTGGCGCTCGTCGATCTCGCGCAGCAGCAGCGCGCGCTGCGGGCTCGCGAGTTCGGCCGCGCCGGTCGGCGTCGGCGCGCGCAGGTCGGCCGCGAAATCGGCGATCGTGAAATCGGTTTCGTGCCCGACGCCGCTCACGACCGGCAGCTCGCTCGCCGCGATCGCACGCGCGAGCGCTTCGTCGTTGAACGACCACAGATCCTCGATCGAGCCGCCGCCGCGGCACACCAACAGCACGTCGACCTCGCGCCGCGCGTTCGCGGTCGCGACGGCCGCGACGAGCTTTTCGGCGGAACCGGCGCCCTGCACGGGAGCCGGATAGACGATCACCGGAATGTGCGGCGCGCGCCGGGCGAGCGTGGTCAGCACGTCGCGCAGCGCGGCGGCCTGCAGCGACGTGACGATGCCGATCGCGCGCGGGTGGGCCGGCAACGGCCGCTTGCGCTCGGGGGCGAACAGGCCCTCGCCTTCGAGCTGGGCCTTCAGCCTCAGGAACGCCTCGTACAGGCGCCCCTGCCCGGTGCGCCGCACGGCTTCGACGTTGAGCTGCACCTCGCCGCGCGGCTCGTACATCGTGACGACCGCGCGCACCTCGATGCGGTCGCCTTCGCGCGGCGTGAATTCCGCGTATTGGGCGCGGCCGCGGAACATCACGCAGCGCATCTGCGCCTGCTGGTCCTTGATCGAAAAATACCAGTGGCCGCTCGCGGCGCGCGTGAAGTTCGATACTTCGCCGGAAATCCACAGCAGCGGAAACGAACGCTCGAGCATCGTCGAAATCGCACGGTTGAGCGCCGAAACGGGAATCACTTCGTCGCCGCCGCGCGTGGCGCCGGGTGCGGAAAAAGGAGAATCGGAAAGCATGGGCGGTCGGATGAATGCTGGCGGCGTCACGATAGTCCGACACGCGCGCGGCGTCCAGCGTCGCCGTAATCGCCGCCACGCGTGGAAGGTGTCCACACGCTGACATTCGTCCGCGTAAAACGCGCGGAAACCGCCAAAAAATCCAGACGATTCTCCGTAACACCTTGATTTTTATAATTTTTTAAACCTTTCAGAATGATTCTCATCCGATTCGATGCCCGCCGGACGGGCGTTTGAGGCAATCGACCGGGGAGTTCTTCACAGAGTTATCCACAGGCCGGTACGATCCCGCCCCGTCGGCCGGGTCGGCCGGTCGCGCTTGCCGCGTCGGCGTGCGGCGCGCTAGAGTGCCGCCTTCCACGGCCCTGCGGCACGCGCCGCCCAACGGAGAATCCGCCTTGACGAATCCGTCCCTCGCCGCGGCGCACGACGCGCCGCGCCCGGCCCGATGAGCGCGCCCGGCGGCCCGCTCGCGCGGCTCGAAGCGCGCCTGACACGCGAATGGCAGCGGCGCGGCGCGCTCGCGTGGGCGCTCACGCCGTTCGCATGCGTGTTCGGCCTGTGCGCGGCCCTGCGGCGCACTGCTTACGCGCAAGGCTGGAAGCAGCCGATCGACGTCGGCGTGCCCGTCGTCGTGGTCGGCAACGTGACCGTCGGCGGCACCGGCAAGACGCCGACCGTGATCGCGCTCGTCGACGCGCTGCGCGCGGCCGGCTTCACGCCCGGCGTCGTGTCGCGCGGCTATGGCGCGAACGTGAAGGCGCCGACCGCCGTCACGCCGGCGTCGCGCGCGGGCGCGGCCGGCGACGAACCGCTGCTGATCGCGCGCCGCACCGGCGCGCCCGTGTGGGTGTGCCCCGACCGCGTCGCGGCCGCGCAGGCGCTGCGCGCCGCGCACCCGGACGTCGACGTGATCGTCAGCGACGACGGCCTGCAGCACTACCGCCTCGCGCGCACCGTCGAGCTCGTCGTGTTCGACCACCGGCTCGGCGGCAACGGCTTCCTGCTGCCGGCCGGGCCGCTGCGCGAGCCGCTGTCGCGGCACCGCGACGCGACGCTCGTCAACGATCCGTACAGCGGCGCGCTGCCGCCGTGGCCCGACACCTACGCGCTCGCGCTGACGCCGGGCGCCGCGTGGCACCTCGACCAGCCCGCGCTGCGCCGCCCGCTGTCGCAGTTCGCGAACGAACGCGTGCTCGCCGCGGCCGGCATCGGCGCGCCTGAACGCTTCTTCGCGACGCTGCGCGCGGCCGGCCTCGCGCCGGCGACCCGCGCGCTGCCCGACCATTACGCGTTCGCCGACAATCCATTCGTCGACGACGCCGTCGACGCGATCCTGATCACCGAGAAGGATGCAGTAAAATTGGGCGCTTCCTGGCGCGACGCCCGACTGTGGGTGGTCCCCGTCGAAGCCGCGCTCGACCCTCGCCTCATTGCCCTCGTTGTGGAGAAACTCCGTGGACGCTCGCCTGCTTGAAATCATTGTGTGCCCTATCTGCAAAGGCCCGCTCCACTACGACCGCGCCGCGCAGGAGCTGATCTGCAACGCGGACAAGCTCGCGTACCCGATCCGCGACGGCATCCCCGTGATGCTGGTCGACGAAGCGCGCCAGACCGTCGAAGGCACGCCGGTCGACCCGGCCGGCCGCTGAGCCGCCGCGCCGCTCGCCGGCGCGACGATTCGACACCGACGGCCCGGCCCCGACCGGGCCGCCGCACTCCGCCGGGCGACCGGCTTCCGGCGTCGCCCGCCCCGTCCTTTTCAGCGCTCCCCGATGACTCACCCGCAACCCTTCATCGCCGTCATTCCCGCCCGGCTCGCGTCGACGCGGCTCCCGAACAAGCCGCTCGCCGATCTCGGCGGCAAGCCGATGGTCGTGCGTGTCGCCGAGCGCGCGCGCGAAGCGGGCGCGCAGCAGGTGCTCGTCGCATCCGACGCGCAGAGCGTGCTCGACGCGGCGCGCGATCACGGCTTCGAAGCGGTGCTCACGCGCGCCGATCATCCGTCCGGCACCGACCGGCTCGCGGAAGTCGCGGCGGCTTTCGGCTGGCGCGACGACACCGTCGTCGTCAACGTGCAGGGCGACGAACCGCTGATCGACCCCGCGCTGGTCCGCGACGTAGCGTCGCACCTGGCCGCGCATCCGGCGTGCGCGATCGCCACCGCGGCCCACCCGATCCACGACGCGGCCGACGTGTTCAACCCGAACGTCGTGAAGGTCGCGCTCGACGCGCAGAGTGTCGCGCTGTACTTCTCGCGCGCGCCGATTCCGTGGAGCCGCGACGCATATCAGCCGCACTGGCCCGACGTCGCGGCCATGCCGGCGCCGGCTTTCCCGGTCTACCGGCACATCGGCCTCTATGCATATCGCGCGCGTTTCCTGCGCACCTATCCGTCGCTCGCGCAGGCGCCGATCGAGCAGGCCGAGCAGCTCGAACAGCTGCGCGCGCTGTGGCACGGCGAGCGCATCGCGGTGCTGATCACCGAATCCGCGCCCGAAGCCGGCATCGACACGCCGGCCGATCTCGCGCGCGTGCAGGCCCTTTTTCGGCCGGGTTCAAAATAACCCATGGCATAATCAGGCGATTGTGCGAGCCGTCCGCGACCAGCGCGTCCTCGCTTGACCCGCCCGTGGCGCCGCCGGCAGCCGCGCGTCGCTCGAACCGACGCGCCGCATCAGACCGGTCCGCCACGCGCCGTGCAAGCCCCGCGCCCACTGTCGCCGGCACGTTTGTGTCTCGCCACACGAATCTACATACTTGGAGATATCACCATGCGTTTGATCCTGTTGGGCGCGCCCGGCGCGGGAAAGGGCACCCAGGCAAACTTCATCAAGGAAAAATTCGGCATCCCGCAAATCTCGACGGGCGACATGCTGCGCGCGGCCGTGAAGGCCGGCACGCCGCTCGGCGTCGAGGCGAAGGGCTACATGGACGCCGGGAAGCTCGTGCCGGACGCGCTGATCATCGGCCTCGTGAAGGAGCGCCTGAAGGAAGCCGACTGCGCGAACGGTTATCTGTTCGACGGTTTCCCGCGCACGATCGCGCAGGCTGACGCGATGAAGGACGCCGGCGTCGCGATCGACTACGTGCTCGAGATCGACGTCCCGTTCTCGGAAATCATCGAGCGCATGAGCGGCCGCCGCACGCACCCGGCATCGGGCCGCACGTACCACGTCAAGTTCAATCCGCCGAAGGTCGAAGGTCAGGACGACGTGACGGGCGAACCGCTGATCCAGCGCGACGACGACAAGGAAGAAACGGTCAAGAAGCGTCTCGAAGTGTACGAAGCGCAGACCAAGCCGCTGATCACGTACTACGGCGACTGGGCGCAGCGCGGCGAGGAAAACGGTCTGAAGGCGCCGCAGTATCGCAAGATCTCGGGTCTCGGCACCGTCGACGAAATCCGCGAGCGCGCGTTTGACGCACTGAAGTAAGCCGCGCGTCGCGCACTGGCAGGCCGCCCGTTCCGGGCGGCTTTTTTTTCGCCTGCGCGCGATTTGCACGACCGGGCGCGTGTCGCCACCGCACGAATCCGATGCTCGGCGGCGAAGTGATTCGCGTCGACGGTGTGATCCGGATGCAGCCGAAGCCAACGCACGCGCACAAGAAAAACGCCCGCGGTGCGGGCGTCATTGTCGCGTACCGGAGCCGGCGCGGTGGTCGCTCAATCCTCGCCGTCGCGCTGCATCCGCTGTCGCAACTCGCTGACCTGCGACTCGACGACGGTCGCGTCTTCCGCCTCCGGACGCTCGCCGAGATACTGCTCGAGATCCTCGAGCGCGGGGCGCAGGTAGTCGAGCCGCGCATACGCGAAGCCGCGGTCGCGCACCTCGTCGAGCTGCTCGGGCAGCAGGATCACGAGCCGCTGCTGCACCGCGAGCAACCGCTGCCAGCGTTCCGTCTGCAGATAGATCGTCTTCAGGTTGCGCAGCATCCGCGCGATGATCTCGCGGCTCGTCGCGGGCTGCAGCAGCGCGCGCAACGCGCTGTCGACCGCGCCGGCCGCCCGCGCGACGTACGGCTCGAGCACCTCGACCATCTCGACCTCGGACAGCGAATGGCCGTTGGTCGGATCGATGATCAGGTCGCCGTCCGGCAGCGTCACGCGCAGCAGGAAATGGCCGGGAAACGACACGCCGCGCGCCGGCACGCCGATCTGCTCGGCGAGTTCCAGATACAGCACCGACAGCGAGATCGGAATCCCGCGCCGCCGTTTCAGCACCGCATTCAGGTGGCTGTTATCGGGGTCGTAGTAATCGTTGTGATTGCACGCGAAGCCGAGCTCGCGGAAGAAGAAGTCGTTCAGCGCGGCGACGCGGCCCTTGAGGTCCGCATCGTCGGCGAGCCGCCGGCGCAGCCGCGCCGCCAGCATGTCGAGTTCGGCCAGCGTGCCTTGCAGGTCGAGGTCGGGATACGCGTCCTGCGCCAGCGACAGCGCGGCTTCCGTGACGGGCAGACTGTCGTCGTCCGCCACGAGCGTGCTGAAGTAGTCGAGGACGCGGGTCATTGCGGTCGTCACTTGGCGCGCCTTCTGAAGTAAGCGTATTTGAAGCCCATCACCCACAACATACCGAAATATAGTGCAGCAAACAGCACGAGGCACGCAGCCATCAGCGCGATGCGATCGAGCGGCTGCGCGCGCATGCCGGTCCAGTCGAAACTGATCGCGCACCAGTGCATCAGGCCCGCGAGCACGAGCGCCGCGCCGACGAGCTGCACGAAGAAGCGCAGCCAGCCCGGCGACGGCTGGTAGATGCCGCGCTTGCGCAGCCCGAGGAACAGCAGCAGCGAATTCAGGCACGCGCCGACGCCGATGCTCAGCGTGAGGCCCGCGTGGCCGATCAGCGGCACGAACACGTAGTTCGACAGCTGCGTGACGATCAGCACGCCGACCGCGATCTTCACGGGCGTCTTGATGTCCTGCTTCGCATAGAAGCCCGGCGCGAGGATCTTGATCAGGATGATGCCGACGAGGCCGATTCCGTAGGTCGCGAGCGCGCGCGCGACCATCGTGACGGTATGCGCGTCGAACTTGCCGTAGTTGAACAGCGTCGCGGTGAGCGGCGTCGCGAAGAAGAACAGCGCGAGTGCACTCGGCGCCGCGAGCAGGAACGTGACGCGCAGCCCCCAGTCGAGCAGCGCCGAATATTCGTGCGAATCGGCGTCGACGTGCGCCTTCGACAGGCTCGGCAGCAGGATCGTGCCGAGCGCGACGCCGAGCAGCGCGGTCGGGAATTCCATCAGGCGGTCGGCGTAATTGATCCACGACACGGCGCCCTGCCCGAGCCGCGACGCGATGTTGGTGTTGATGATCAGCGACAATTGCGCGACGGACACCGCGAACGTCGCGGGCACCATCTTCGCCAGCACGCGCTTCACGCCCGGATGACGCAGCGCGCGCAGCGGGTTGACGCCGATCAGCGGCACCATGTCGATCTTCTTCAGGCCCGGCAACTGCACGAGAAACTGCAGCACGCCGCCGACGATGACGGCCCACGCGAGCGCGTAAACCGGCACCTTCAGATGCGGCGCGACGAACACGGCCGCGGCGATGAACGCGACGTTGAGCAGCACGGGCGCGAAGGCAGGCAGCGAGAAGCTCTTGTACGTGTTCAGCACGCCCGACGCGAGCGTCGTCAGCGAAATGAACACGATGTACGGGAACATGATCCGCGTCATCGTGACCGCGAGCGGGAACGCCTGGCCGTCGCCGTGCAGGCCGGACGCGACCGCGAACACGACCCACGACGCACCGGCGATGCCGACGATCGACAGCACGGCCAGCGCCCACGCGAGCACGGTGGACATCGCGTCGACGAGCGCCTTCGTCGCATCGTGCCCCTGCTGGTTCTTGAACTCGGCGAGGATCGGCACGAACGCCTGCGAGAACGCGCCTTCGGCGGACAGGCGGCGCAGCAGGTTCGGAATACGGAAGGCGACGTAGAACGCGTCGGTGTATTGACTGGCGCCGAACGCACGGGCGATCAGCGTCTCGCGGGCCAGTCCGGTCACGCGCGACAGCAGCGTGAAGCCGCTGACCGTCAGCAGGGCTCGGAATAGATTCATGGGGCGCTTATTATACGGACGTTGCGCGACCCGGCCATCGCCGATGCCGAAAAGCACGGCCGCCGCCCGCGCCCCGCCCGGCGAGCGTTACGTCGAGCTTGCCACTCGCTTGATTTTGTTGCTATAATCGCCGGTTTCTGGGCTCGTACATGCACGGCAACTGCCGTTTTCATGTCCCGGCCTCGGTTAAAATCACCGTTTTTTTATGCGCCCCTGGGCAATCGTTCTCAGGGGACGGATCGAAAAGCAGCGCTTGGCCGTCAGGCTCCAAGCTCTGGAAACAGGACAGGATAAGGAACCGTCATGGCTAACTCCGCACAAGCACGCAAGCGCGCCCGCCAGGCCGCGAAGGCAAACTCGCACAACTCGGCGCTGCGCTCGAAATTCCGTACCGCGATCAAGTCGGTTCGCAAGGCTGTTGAAGCCGGCGACCAAGCAAAGGCTGCCGAGCTGTTCAAGGCTGCCGTGAAGACGATCGACACGATCGCCGACAAGAAGATCGTTCACAAGAACAAGGCCGCTCGCAGCAAGAGCCGCCTGGCCGCAGCCGTCAAGGGTCTGCAGGCAGCAGCGTAAATCCGGTGCGCCCGCGCGAGCGGGCGCTCCTGTTTCCTGCGATCACGAAAAAGCCCGCCTAGGCGGGCTTTTTTGTTGCCTGCCGCCGGCGCATCGGGCGCGGCGGCAGGATTTGCCCGGGCTAGCGCAGCTCGCGCCCTCGCCCGCCGGCATCACACTCACTTCTTCGCGCCGTAGTCCGGCAGTTCGCACGCCTCGGTCACGACGAGGTTGTTGTCCTTCGCGAAATTCAGCACGAAATCGAAAGCCATCGGCTCGATGTCGCGCAACCGCGAATCGAGGATCACGCATTTCAGGTCGCCGAGCATCGTCGGGCGCACGTACAGCGAATACTTGAGACGCGCATTCGGCCCGCTCGCCCCCGGCCCGAAGCAGGCCATCACACCGGCCAGACGTTCCGACCAGTCGCTCGGGCGAAACTTTTTCCCGTCTTTCGTGATGCCCTGGATGAAGAATTCGGTCGGAGGGGTTTCAGCCATGTGGTTACCCAAGTGACGGCCCGGCGATGCCCAGGCAACGGCGCCTGGATACGCGAACACAAAGCTGGAGTGGCAAGCGGCACAAGCGTTCCGATATCCCGAAAACGAGGCGTCGATGTGCGCCGCCGGTGGACTGCACCGGATTTGTGCAGCGCACGGCTTGTGTCCGGCAGAGCGCGAAAAGCCTTGCCTGCCGGGCTGGAGAAAACTTTTGGATTATACCGCAGCGCGCCATCGCGCGTCGTCCCGACGCCCGTCTACCCGCACCGCCGACCACGCGCGGCGACGCTGCCCCGCGTCGCGCCACGGCTCGTCAAAGCACGGAAAATCCTTTATGCTGCTTTGAGTTATCCACACCCGACGGCGGCGCCGTCCGGCCTCGCTGCCGGGTGAGACCCGCCGTATTTCGTTTCATGACCGCCAAAACCATTCGTCACTACCTGCAGTTCAAGGATTTCTCGCTGGAAGACTACGAGTACGTGCTCGAACGCACGGGTATCCTGAAGCGCAAGTTCAAGAACTACGAGACCTATCACCCGCTGCACGACCGCACGCTCGCGATGATCTTCGAGAAGAGCTCGACCCGCACGCGCCTGTCGTTCGAGGCCGGGATCTTCCAGCTCGGCGGCCACGCCGTGTTCATGAGCACGCGCGACACGCAGCTCGGCCGCGGCGAGCCCGTCGAGGATTCCGCCCAGGTCATCTCGCGGATGGTCGACATCATCATGATTCGCACGTTCGAGCAGGACGTGATCACGCGCTTCGCGCAAAATTCCCGCGTGCCGGTGATCAACGGCCTGACGAACGAATACCACCCGTGCCAGGTGCTCGCCGACATCTTCACGTACTACGAGCACCGCGGCCCGATCGCCGGCAAGACCGTCGCGTGGGTCGGCGACGCGAACAACATGCTCTACACGTGGATCGAAGCCGCGCAGATCCTCGGCTTCAAGCTGCGCCTGTCCACCCCGCCCGGCTATGCGCTCGACATGAAGCTCGTGTCGCCCGACAGCGCGCCGTTCTACGAGGTGTTCGACGATCCGAACGAAGCGTGCAAGGGCGCCGATCTCGTGACGACCGACGTCTGGACGAGCATGGGTTTCGAGGCCGAGAACGAAGCGCGCAAGCAGGCATTCGCCGACTGGTGCGTCGACGAGGAAATGATGGGCCATGCGAATCCGGATGCGCTCTTCATGCACTGCCTGCCCGCGCATCGCGGCGAGGAAGTGACGGCCGGCGTGATCGACGGCCCGCAGAGCGTCGTGTGGGACGAAGCGGAAAACCGCCTGCACGTGCAGAAGGCGCTGATGGAGTTCCTGCTGCTCGGCCGTCTGAAGCACTGATGCGCGGCAGCGCACACGCGTAAAAAAAGCGCCGGTCGACGATCGGCGCTTTTCGTTTGGGTGCGCCGAAACCGGCGCGCGCTGCGTTACAGGCAGACCGGTTCCGCCTCCAGCTCGACGCCGAACCGCGCGCGCACGTCGGCCTGGATCGCCCGCGCCAGCGCGAGCACGTCGGCGCCCGTCGCGCCGCCGCGATTGACGAGCACGAGCGCCTGGCGGTCGTGCACGGCCGCCGCCCCGAGCGCGCGCCCCTTCCAGCCGCAGCGGTCGATCAGCCAGCCGGCCGCGAGCTTCACGTGGCCGTCCGGCTGCGGATACGACACGACGTCGGGCGCGCGCGCGCGCAGCGCGTCGAACTGCGCGGCGCCAATCACCGGATTCTTGAAGAAACTGCCCGCATTGCCGAGCACCAGCGGATCGGGCAACTTCGCGCGGCGGATCGCGACAACCGCATCGAATACGTCGCGCGGCGTCGCCGCGTCGGGCGCGATGCCGCGCGCGTCGAGCTCGCGCGTGACGTCCGCGTAGCCGAGCCGCGGCGTCCATTGCTTCGGCACCCGGAACGTCACCGCGACGATCGCGAACCGGCCGCGCCCGTCCCGCTTGAAGAAGCTGTCGCGGTAACCGAACGCGCAGCGCGCGGCGTCGAAACGCTCGCGGCGCCCCGTCGCCAGCTCGACCGCGACCAGCGAATCGAAATACGCCTTCATCTCGAGGCCGTATGCGCCGATGTTCTGGATCGGCGCGGCGCCGACGGTACCCGGGATCAGCGCGAGATTCTCAAGGCCCGGCATCCCGTGCTCGAGCGTCCACGCGACGAATGCGTGCCAGTTCTCGCCGCCGCCGGCCTCGACGTACCACGCATCGCCGTCCTCGCGCACGACGCGGCGGCCCGCGATCTCGTCGAGCAGCACGACGCCGTCGAAATCGCGCGTGAACACGATATTGCTGCCGCCGCCGAGCACCAGCTGCGGCAGGCTCGCGACTCGCGGGTCGCGATGCAGCGCCTCGAACTGCGCCGCGTGCGTGATGTGCGCGGCGAAGCGCGCGCGCGCGGCGATGCCGAACGTGTTGTGCGCGGCGAGCGGATGGTCGGGAAGCAGCGACAGGGCGGAATCGTCAGGGGGCATCGGCATTCGCGGTCACGTCGGCCCGGGCGGCGCAGGGCCGGCCTTGGGCAAACGCAGGGGCATCGGTAAAATGGCAAACAGTCCGCAATTATAGCGAGTGCCCGCGCGCGAGCCGGGCGCCCGCATCTCAAGGGAGAATGCCATGCCATCGTTCGACGTCGTTTCCGAAGCGAACATGATCGAAGTGAAGAACGCCATCGAGCAGTCGAACAAGGAAATCTCGACGCGCTTCGACTTCAAGGGCTCCGACGCACGCGTCGAGCAGAAGGAACGTGAGCTGACGCTGTTCGCCGACGACGATTTCAAGCTCGGCCAGGTCAAGGACGTGCTGATCGGCAAGCTGGCCAAGCGCAACGTCGACGTGCGCTTCCTCGACTATGGCAAGGTCGAGAAGATCGGCGGCGACAAGGTCAAGCAGATCGTCACCGTGAAGAAAGGCGTGACGGGCGACCTCGCGAAGAAGATCGTGCGCCTCGTGAAGGACAGCAAGATCAAGGTGCAGGCGAGCATCCAGGGCGACGCGGTGCGCATCTCGGGCGCGAAGCGCGACGACCTGCAGAGCACGATCGCGATGCTGCGCAAGGACGTGACCGACACGCCGCTCGACTTCAACAACTTCCGCGACTGACCGGCCACCGGCCCGTCGCGTCATCCGGCCGGGCCCGCACACGCGGCGCGCCCGGCGCGCGGCCCGCGCCGCGCGTTCTCAGGCTTTCCCGCCGTCCTGCGCGCCGCCGTCCGCGGCCGCCTTCTTCTTGTCGCCGATCCGGCTCTCCTGCCCCGCAAGCAGCTTCGAAATGTTGCCGCGGTGACGCCACACGAGCAGCACGCTCATCGCGAGCACGGCCCAGGCGATCGGGTTGTGGCCCGGCGTGCCGAACAGGAACACGTCGAACACCGGCGCGAACACGGCTGCCACCAGCGCCGCGAGCGACGAATAGCGGAAGAAGAATGCGACGATCAGCCAGGTCAGCGCGGTCGCGAGCCCGAGCACCGGGTGCACGGCAAGCAGCACGCCGGCTGCGGTCGCGACGCCCTTGCCGCCCTGAAAGCGGAAGAACACCGGGTACAGGTGGCCGAGGAACACGGCGATCGCGACCCACGCGATCGCGACGTCGGGCAGGCCGAAGCGACGGGCGAGCCAGACGGCGATCCAGCCCTTGAACGCGTCGCCGACGAGCGTCAGGATCGCGGCCTTCTTGTTGCCGCTGCGCAGCACGTTGGTCGCGCCGGGATTCTTCGACCCGTACGAACGCGGGTCGGCCAGGCCCATCACGGAACTGACGACGACGGCGAACGACACCGAACCGATCAGGTAGGCAACGAGGGCGGCGAGCAGGATCTGCATGCGGAGGACTCTTCTTTCAACGTATCGGGAAAGGGACGGCCGTGCGCGGCAAGCCGGCAGGCCGAAACGGCGCCCATTCTACCGAACGGGCGCGACGTGCCACGAAGGTGAAACCCTCAGTCGACGCTCGCGCATTGCACGGGCCGCGCGCCGAGCAGCGACGTGAGCACCGCCGGCGCGAGGCTGACGAGGTAGCCGCGCCGGCCGCCGTTCAGATAGATCGTCGGCAATTCGAGGATCGTCGCCTCGACGTAGACGGGCATCGTCTTGCGCGTGCCGAACGGCGACGTGCCGCCGACGAGATAGCCCGAATGGCGGTTCGCGACCTCGGGCTTGCATGGCTCGACGCGCTTCGCGCCGATCTGCCGCGCGAGATTCTTCGTCGACACGGTGCGGTCGCCGTGCATCAGCACGATCAGCGGCTTCGCGTGTTCGTCTTCCATTACGAGCGTCTTCACGACGCTGTGCTCGTCGACGCCGAGCTGGCGCGCCGATTCGCCGGTGCCGCCGTGCTCGACGTATTCGTACGGATGCTCGCCGAATGCGACGCCATGACGGCGCAGCAGCTGGGTCGCGGGGGTTTCGGACACGTGTCTGGATTTGCTCATGGCGGCATTTTAATGGCGAACGATCGGCGGGCGCGCAATGGCGTGCCCGCGCCGACGGTATACTCGCGGCCCGTTTTCCGCCGGCCCGCCGCACCGCCGTCGCGATTGCGCCCATCATCGTTGCGAACTTCGTGAAGCGCTATTGTCCGATTGGCCGATTGTCGCGCACGCGCCGCCATGGCACGATCGTTCGCAAATATCGTCGGCCGTCGCCGGCCCGTCATCAGGAGACGCCATGTCCTCGCCCATCCGTGCATCCGAATCGCTCGACGTCGATGCGCTGCTCGCTGCGCTGCCGCGTCGGATTGCCGACGTGCCGGCGCACCGGGCCGCGCGGTCGCCCGCGCATCCGGCGCTGATCGAGGATGCGCGCCGGCTGTCGTACGGCGAGCTGGCGCAGGCCGTCGACGCGGCGGCCGCACGGCTGGCGGGCCTCGGCGTGCAAGGCGGCGACCGCGTGATGATCGTCGCGGAAAACTGCGTCGCGCAGATCGTGCTGCTGTTCGCGGCCGCGCGCATCGACGCCTGGGCGCTCGTGTCGAACGCGCGGTTGTCGGCCGCCGAGCTCGATGCGATCGCCGCGCACGCGCGGCCGAAGCTGATCGCGTTCACGAGCGACGCATCGGCCGACGCGCGCGCCCATGCCGGGCGGCTCGGGGCGACGCCCGCGGGTGCGCTGCCGGTCGACATCGGTGCGTGGTCGTATCGGGTCGATGCGGGCGCGCCGGCCGAACCGGTGGCCGCCGACGGCGCCGCGCAATGCGCGGCGCTGATCTACACGACCGGCACGACCGGTACGCCGAAAGGCGTGATGCTGTCGCACCGCAATCTCCTGTTCATCGCGGCGACGTCGAGCATGCTGCGCCGCGTGTCGCCCGACGACGTCGTCTACACGGTGCTGCCCGTGTCGCACGTGTACGGGCTCGCGTCGGTGTGCCTGGGCAGCCTGTACGCGGGCGCGACGCTGCGGCTCGCGCCGCGCTTCTTGCCGGAAGCCGTCCGCATCGCGCTCGCCGACGAAGGCGTCACGATCTTCCAGGGCGTGCCGGCGATGCACGCGAAGCTGCTCGAACACGTGCACACGCACGGCCATGCCTGGCGCGCGCCGCGACTGCGCTTCGCGTATTCGGGCGGCTCGCCGCTCGATGCGAATCTGAAGGCGCGCGTCGAGCGCCTGTACGGCGTGCCGCTGCACAACGGATACGGGATGACCGAAAGCAGCCCGACGATCACGCAGACGCCGCTCGACGCGCCGCGCACAGACAGCTCGGTCGGCGTACCGATTCCGGGCGTCGACATGCGGATCGTCGCGCCGGACGGCACCGACGTGCCGCCGGGCGAAGTCGGCGAGATTCGCGTGCGCGGGCCGAACGTGATGCTCGGCTACTACCGCAACGCGGACGCGACGCGCGCGGCCGTATCGCCGGACGGCTGGCTGAGCACCGGCGATCTCGCGCGGCAGGGCGCGGACGGCGCGGTGACGATCGTGGGCCGCAGCAAGGAGCTGATCATCCGCTCGGGCTTCAACGTGTATCCGGTCGAGGTCGAGCAGGTGCTGAACGCGCATCCGGACGTCGTGCAGGCGGCCGTGATCGGCCGGGCGATCGACGGCAACGAGGAAGTGCTCGCGTTCGTCGAGCTGGTGCCGGGCGCGGCGGCGGACGAGGCGGCATTGCATGCGTGGTGCGCGGAGCGGCTCACGGCTTACAAACGCCCCGCGCACATCCGCGTGCTCGATGCGCTGCCGGCCGCATCGACCGGCAAGGTGCTCAAGCACCGGCTGCGCGAGCTGGTCTGACGCAGCCGCCGCGCGCATCGCGGGTTCGGGTCGCAGCCCGCGCCGCGCGAATGCACGCGCGCCGCGCGTCACCCGCGCGGGTGGTGCTCCGCATGCAGCGTCTTCAGCCGCTCGCGCGCGACGTGCGTATAGATCTGCGTGGTCGAGATGTCGCTGTGGCCGAGCAGCAATTGCACGACGCGCAGGTCGGCGCCGTGATTCAGCAGGTGCGTCGCGAACGCGTGCCGCAGCGTGTGCGGCGACAGGTGCGCGCGCACGTCGGCCTGCTGCGCGTGACGCTTGATGATGTTCCAGAACTGCTGGCGCGTCATCCCGTCGCCGCGCGCGGTCACGAACAGCGCGTCGGCCGCGCGCGCGCCGAGCAATGCCGGCCGCGCGTCGCGCAGGTAGCGTTCGATCCAGCCGTGCGCGACTTCGCCGAACGGCACGAGCCGCTCCTTCGAGCCCTTGCCCATCACCCGCACGACGCCTTCGTTGAGGCCGACCTCGACCGTCTTCAGCGTCACGAGTTCGCTCACGCGCAGCCCGCTCGCGTACATCAGCTCGAGCATCGTGCGATCGCGCAGGCCGAGCGGCGTGCCGATGTCGGGCGCGCCGAGCAGCGCCTCGACCTGCGCCTCGGACAACGTCGACGGGAACCGCGCGCCCTGTTTCGCGGACGTGATCCGCAGCGTCGGGTCGGCGCTCGCGCGATGCTCGCGCACGGCCCAGCCGTAATAGCGACGAAATACGGACAGCCGCCGGTTCGACGACGTCGCCTTGCCGTCGCTGCGTGCGGCGATGTAGCCCGTCACCATCGCCTCGTCGGCCGCGTCGAGCGGCGCGTCGTGCGTCGCGGCCAGCCACTGGGAAAACAGCACCAGATCGCGCCGGTACGCGTCGAGCGTGTTGCGCGCGAGCCCGTGTTCGAGCCACAGCGCATCGCAGAACACGTCGATCGACGCGCGGCTCGCGAGCAGCGCGGGCGATGCCGCGGCGGTGTCGGTGTCGTTGTCGGCGTCGGAGGACATCATCGGTTCACTCATTGGTACGGCACGCCCTCGTGCGCCAGCAGCCAGCGCTTCACTCGCTGGTAATAGCCGTTGTCGTCGTGGTTCGCGAACCCGCCGAGGCCGCCCGCCGCGACGACGCGATGGCACGGAATCACGAGCGGGAAGTAGTTCGCGCCGCACGCCTGGCCGACCGCGCGCGGCGCGCTGCCGATCCGCTTCGCGACCTGGCCGTAGGTCAGCACCGTCCCGGGCGGGATGTCGCTGATCACGTCCCACACGCGATGCTGGAATGCGCTGCCGACGTCGGCGAGCGGCAGGTCGAAGCGCGCGGACGCGCGCTCGAAATAACGTTCGATCTGCTGGACCGCGCGCTTCGCGAGCGCCGAATCCGGTTCGACCGCCTTCATCGACTCGGGCAGATAGACGATCTCGCGCACCACCGCGGCATCCGTGCGGATGCCGACCTTGCCGAACGGCGCGTCGATCACTGCGTTGAACATTGCCTTCTCCTGACCGGGGGATGCGCGCGGCCCTGCCCGCGCGCCGACGACACTTTACGCCGCCTTCACGCGGCTCGCAGCGCCCATTCGACATGCTCGCGCACGACCGGCGACGGATCGTCGGCCCGCGCGCGCAGCGCGGCGACGATCGCGTCGCGCGCCGCCGGCGAGAGCCGGTCCGCGCCCGCGCGCAGCGCATTGCCGAGCCCGACCGCGAGATTGCGCAGCCAGCTTTCGTAGCCGATGCGCCGGATCGCGCTGCCCTGCATCCGCGTATCGAACGTGCCCGCGTCCCACGCGAACAGCTCGACGAGCGTCGCGCGGTCGAGGCCGTGCCGCACGTCGAAATCGGCGACGGGCGCGGCCTGCGCGAACTTGTTCCACGGACACACGAGCTGGCAGTCGTCGCAGCCGTACACGCGATTGCCGATCAGCGGCCGCAGCGGCTCGGGGATGCTGCCTTTCAGTTCGATCGTCAGGTACGAGATGCAGCGGCGCGCATCGACGCGGTACGGCTCGACGATCGCGCCGGTCGGGCATGCGTCGATACAGCGCGTGCAACTGCCGCAGTGCGCGCCGGGCGTCTCGGGCGCGGTGTCGGGCGACGTGCGCGCGTCGGTCGGCAGCGGCAGGTCGACGTAGATCTCGCCGAGAAAGAACAGCGAGCCGGCATCGCGCTGCAGCAGCAGCGTGTGCTTGCCGCGCCAGCCGACCCCGGCCTTCTGCGCGAGTTCGACTTCGAGCACGGGCGCCGAATCGGTGAACACGCGATAGCCGAACCCGCCGATCTCGTGCTCGATGCGCTCCGCGAGCGTCTGCAGCCGGTTGCGCAGCACCTTGTGATAGTCGCGGCCGCGTGCATAGATCGACACGACCGCCGCCTGCGGATCGTCGAGCCGTGCGCGTTCGCGCGCGCGCCAATCGTGCGGCACGAGCGCGCCGGGCTCGTCGTCAGCGAGCGTTTGGGCCGGTAAATAGGCGAGCCGCACGGAGATCACGCGTCGCGTACCGGCCACAAGTTCGGCCGGCCGCGCGCGTTTCATCCCATGTTTCGCCATATAATCCATTTCGCCGTGGTAACCGGCTTCCAGCCAGGCGGCGAGGCCTGCTTCGGCATCCGAGAGATCGGTGTCGCTGATGCCGATCGCCCCGAAACCCAATTCGCGCCCCCACGCCCTGATGCGAGCGGCGAGCGCAGTCAACGCCGCATCGTCGAGCGCGCACGGCGCCGCGCCTTCGGCACGAGTCGAAGGCCTGTCGGATGCGGCGCGTTCCGGTAGTCGGTTCATCGCACTATTTTACGAGAATGCCAGCCACGCCCAGCCAACCGCCTCACGCCATGCTGCCCGCCCCGCTCGCGGAGCGCGTGATCGCGCTCGCCGACGAAGCGGCAACCGAGGCCTTCGGCACCCGCTTCGCGCACGCGCTCGACGCCGCGCGCATCGCGCTCGACCGCGCCCACGCGTTCGACGGGCTGCAGATCCAGCTGGTCGGCGATCTCGGCGCGGGCAAGACGACCCTCGTGCGCGCGATCCTGCGCGGCCTCGGCCACCAGGGGCGCGTGCGCAGCCCGACCTATACGCTCGTCGAGCCGTACGCGCTCGAACGCAGCGACGGGGAACTCGAGGTCTATCACTTCGATCTGTATCGATTCAACGATCCGGCCGAATGGTCGGACGCAGGCTTTCGCGAATATTTCAATTCCAGCGCGATCTGCCTCGTCGAATGGCCGCAACAGGCGGGCGCCCTGCTCGGCGTGCCCGATCTGGTTTTCTCGCTCGACGTGGACGGCGACGGCCGCGTCCTCACCGTCCGGGCGTACAGCGCTTCAGGAAACGCATGTCTCGAAAGATGTTGATCAAACCGTTCCGCTCGATCGAATCGGCGGCCACCGCGACGCACAACTGGCGGCGCCGTCAGATCCTGCGCGCGGGGGCGTCGACGCTGGTGCTCGGTCTCGTCGCGCCGCGGCTCGCGCACGCGTCGTCGGTGCTCGGCGTGCGCGTGTGGCCCGCACGCGATTACACGCGCGTCACGATCGAATCCGACCAGCCGCTGCAGAATAGCCAACAACTGCTGCAGGGCCCCGACCGTCTCGTCGTCGACCTGAACGGCCTCGACCTCGACCAGGCGCTGCGCGACCTCGTCTCGAAGATCGCGCCGAACGATCCGCAGATCCAGTCGGTGCGCGTCGGCCAGTATCAGCCGCACGTCGTGCGGATGGTGTTCGACCTGAAAGGCTCGGTGAAGCCGCAGGTGTTCACGCTGCCGCCCGTCGGCACCTACAAGTACCGGCTCGTGTTCGACCTGTACCCGGCCGTCGCGCCCGATCCGCTGTCCGACCTGATCGCACAGACGGAACGCAAGGAACAGGCGCTCAACGACACCGCGCGCGCGCAGCAGATGCAGCCGCCGTCCACGCTGGCCGGCCCGGGCACCCCGCCGCCCGCCGCCGGCGACAACAGCGACGCATTCTTCCAGCGTTTCGCGCAGAACACGCCGGCCGCGCCGCACACGCCGCCGGCCGCCGGCACGCCGTCGACGCCCGCGAAGCCGGCCGTCAAGCCGCCGCCCGTCATCGCGCGCCGCGACGACAGCGACGACGACGGCGACACCTACAAGTTCACCGCACCGAAATCGGGCAAGGGCGGCACCGTGCGCCTGCTGACGGTCGCGATCGACCCGGGCCACGGCGGCGAGGATCCCGGCGCGATCGGCGGCAACGGCACGTACGAGAAGCACATCGCGCTCGACATCGCGAAGAAGCTGCGCGCGAAGATCGACGCCGCCCCGAACATGCGCGCGATGATGACGCGCGACGCCGATTTCTTCGTGCCGCTGAACGTGCGCGTGCAGAAGGCGCGCCGCGTCGGCGCGGATCTGTTCGTGTCGATCCACGCGGACGCGTTCACGACGCCGTCCGCGCGCGGCTCGTCGGTGTTCGCGCTGTCCGACCACGGCGCGTCGAGCGCGGCGGCGCGCTGGCTCGCGAACAAGGAAAACTCGTCCGACCTGATCGGCGGCATCAACATCAAGACCCAGGACGCGGCAGTCAGCCGCGCGCTGTTCGACATGTCGACGACCGCGCAGATCCGCGATTCGCTGCGCTACGGCAACTACGTGCTGAAGGAAGTGGGCGGCATCAACAAGCTGCACAAGGGCTCGGTCGAGCAGGCCGGGTTCGCGGTGCTGAAGGCGCCCGACATCCCGTCGATCCTCGTCGAGACCGCGTTCATCAGCAACCCGGACGAAGAGCGCCGGCTCAACGACGACAGCTATCGCGACGAGATGGCCGACGCGATCTTCCGCGGCATCAAGCGGTATTTCGCCGCGAATCCGCCGCTCGCGAAGAGCCGGATGGCCTGAGCGCCATCCGTTCCCTGCCGCCGGCACGCAGCGCGTGCCGGCGCGTCACGACGATGCCGCGAAGCGGCTCAGCAGTTTCCCGCCGAACACGTTCACCGCGAGCCCGCCCATCACGAGCGCGGCGCCGATCAGCTGCGCTTGCGTCAGATGCTCGTCGAGCAGCAGCGCCGACGACGCGAGCCCGACGATCGGCACCAGCAGCGAGAACTGCGCGACCTGCGCGGCCGGATAGCGCGACAGCAGGCGGCTCCACAGCCCGTAGCCGAGCAGCGTCGCGACGAACGCCAGATAGACGACCGCGAAGATCGACGCGCCGTCGAGCCCGGCGAGCGCGGTCGCGATCCGCCGCGGCCCCTCGAACCACAACGACAGCAAGAAGAACGGCACGGGCGGCACGAGGCTCGCCCACACGACGAGCGACACGAGGTTCGCCTTCCCGACCTTCTTCGTGACGATATTGCCGAAGGCCCACATCGCGGCCGAGCAGATCGTCAGCAGGAAGCCCGCGAGCGTCATCGCACGGCCGCCCTGCGCGGCGATCACGACGAGGCCGCCCGCGGCGATCGCGAGCCCGATCAGGTTCTGCACGCGCAGCCGCTCGCCGAGGAACAGCATCGCGAACACCAGCGTGAAGAACGCCTGCGACTGCAGCACGAGCGACGCGAGGCCGGCCGGCATGCCGACGTACATGCCGGTGAACAGGAACACGAACTGGCCAAGCTGGATCGTCGCGCCGTACAGCACCAGCAGCCGCCACGAAATCTGCGGCCGGCGCACGAAGAACACCGCCGGCACGGCCGCGAGCGTGAAGCGCAGCGCGCCGAGCAGCATCGGCGGCATGCCATGCAGGCCGACCTTGATCACGACGAAGTTCACGCCCCACGCCAGAATCACGACCAGCGCGAGCAGCAGATCCTTCGGGGCCATCATCGGCGTCTCCTCGATTGTCGAATCGTCGTTGTGAAGCCGGTCAGTCTACCGGGTTTCGCCGCCGCGCCGGATACCCGCGCGGCGCGCATGGAATCGGCAGCGGGCGCAGCGGCTCGCGCGACGCGGTGGACACCGCACGATGCGTGCCCGCCACGGCCGCATCGCGCCGCGCGCGTTTCGCGCTGCCCGTCACGCGCGCCGCCGTGCCGCCAGTACAATGACCGGCAATCCAGCCGTTCCCCACGAGGCCCGCCATGACCGACTCGATCAAAGCCTTGCTGAAGCCGCACGTGCGCGACATCGGCAACCTGCAGGTGCGCCGCACGCTGCCCGCGCTCGCCGCACGCCTCGTCGGCCCGTTCATCTTCTTCGATCACATGGGGCCCGCCATGCTGCCGGCCGGCACGGGGCTCGACGTGCGCCCGCATCCGCACATCGGGCTCGCGACGGTCACCTATCTGTTCGACGGCGCGATCCTGCACCGCGACAGCCTCGGCTCGCGGCAGGAAATCGTGCCGGGCGACGTGAACTGGATGACGGCCGGCCGCGGGATCGTCCACTCGGAGCGCACGCCCGACGCGCAACGCGCGAGCGGCCACACCGTGCACGGGATCCAGACCTGGGTCGCGCTGCCGAAAGCGCACGAGACGACCGAGCCGTCGTTCGAGCACCACGCAGCCGACACGCTGCCCAAGCGCGACCAAGACGGCGTGGCGCTGACGGTGATCGCCGGCGACGCGTTCGGGCTGCGCTCGCCCGTGACGACGTTCTCGCGCACGCTGTACGTCGCGGCCGAATTCGCGGCCGGCGGCCGGCTCGAACTCGATGCGTCGCACGAGGAGCGCGCGGTCTACGTGGTCGACGGCGAGCTCGCGATCGACGGCGCGCCGGTGCCGGCCGAACGGATGGCCGTGCTCGCGCCGGGCGCGAGCGTCACGCTGACGAGCGGCAGCGGCGCGCGCGCGATGCTGCTCGGCGGCGACCGGATGGACGGCGAACGCTTCATCGAGTGGAATTTCGTCGC
The DNA here is from genome assembly GCF_020419965.1 of Burkholderia sp. AU39826. Lineage (NCBI taxonomy): Bacteria > Pseudomonadati > Pseudomonadota > Betaproteobacteria > Burkholderiales > Burkholderiaceae > Burkholderia > Burkholderia sp. AU39826. The sequence goes on along the minus strand of NZ_JAIZQG010000029.1, from coordinate 48,328 downwards.
GAGCAGCCGCGACGCGATCGAACGCGCGAAAGCGGCGTGGACGCGCCAGGAGATGGGCAAGGTGCCCGGCGAGACCGAATGGATTGCGCTGCCCGAAGCGAAGCCGCGTTGAAAAAGCGGCCCACCGCCCCCACCCTGACGATATTCGAACGGAAGAGAACGCCATGGACACCACGCTTGCCACATTCGAGAAAGACGTCATCGAGGCGTCGCTGGACACGCCCGTGCTGGTCGACTTCTGGGCGCCGTGGTGCGGCCCCTGCAAGACGCTCGGCCCGCTGCTGGAAAAGCTCGAAGCCGACTACGCAGGCCGCTGGAAGCTCGTGAAGGTCAACGTCGACGAGAACCAGGAGCTCGCCGCGCACTTCCAGACGCGCAGCATCCCGCACGTGATCGCGTTCGCCGACGGGCGGCCGGTCGACCAGTTCGTCGGCGTGCTGCCCGAAGGGCAGTTGCGCGCGTTCCTCGACCGCCTGCTGCCGGCCCCCGAGGAAGCCGAACGCCGCGCCGCGCAGTACGCGATGGCCGAACAGCGCTTCGACGATGCGCGCGCGCACCTCGAAGCGGCGCTCGCGCTGAACCCCGGCTACGACGACGCGCGCCTCGACCTGATCGAGCTGCTGCTCGCGCGCAACGAAGTCGATGCCGCACGCGCGGAGACCGAGCGCCTGTCGCCGCAAACCGTGCAGAACGGCGACCCGCGCTACCAGGCGATCAAGACCCGTTTCGACGCGCTCGACGCCACGGCCGACCTGCCGCCGACCGACGCGCTCGAGGCGCGCATCGCGGCGAACCCGGCCGATCTCGACGCGCGCTTCGACCTCGCGCAGAGCCTGATCGCGCGGCGCGCGTACGAAGGGGCGCTGGAACAGTTGCTGGAAATCGTGACGCGCGATCGCGCGTACGGCGACGATCTCGGCCGCCGCGCGATGATCTCCGTGTTCGAACTGGCCGGCGATCGCCCCGACCTCGTCGCCGCGTGGCGACGCAAGCTGAGCATGGCGCTCAACTGACCCGACGCACGACCGGCCGGGCCGCCACGGCCCGGCTGCATCGGCCTATCGCTCGCGGCACGTCACCCGCGCCGCGGCATCGTCGTTGCGTGCCCGCGCGCCGCGCGCTCAGCCGGCCGCCCGTGCCGCGATCGCCCGCAGCGCATGCGCGGCCGCCGCGAAACCGAAGCTCGCGGTCACGCACACGCTCGAACCGAAGCCCGCACAGTTGAGCCCCGCGACGTGCGCGGCGGCGGACGGCTCGGCGCCGTCCTCGATGTCGCAGGCCGCCGCTTCCGGATAGATCAGCGGCTCGTCCGAATACACGGCGCTGACCTTGAAGCGCGCCTTCGGCCCGCGCGGAAAGCCGTGCTGCTTGCGCAACTGCGCGCGGACCTTCGACAGCAGCGGATCCTGAATCGTCAGCGCGAGATCGTCGATGCGAATGCGCGTCGGGTCGAGCTGCCCGCCCGCGCCGCCGACGACGATCAACGGCTGCCGTTTCGCGACGCACCACGCGATCAGCGCGACCTTCGTGCGCACGCTGTCGATCGCATCGATCACGTAGTCGAAGCCGCCGCCGAGCAGCGCGTCGAAATTGTCGGGCTCGACGAAATCCTCGACGCGGTTCACGCGGCACGCGGGATCGATCAGTGCGATGCGCTCGGCCATCGCGTCGACCTTCGGCTTGCCGTAATTGCCGTCGAGCGCATGGATCTGCCGGTTCGTGTTGCTTTCCGCGACGTTGTCGAGATCGATCAGCGTCAACGTGCCGACCGCGTTGCGCGCGAGCGCCTCGGCCACCCACGACCCGACGCCGCCGATCCCGATCACCGCGACGTGCGCCCGCTCGAACGCGGCGGCCGCCGGCGCGCCGTACAGGCGCGCGACGCCGCCGAAACGCCGCGCGCGATCCACGTCAAGCTGGATTTCCGGGGTCGGGGTAAGATCGGAAGAACTGGGCGGGGCAGCGTCGGCGGCGGACATGGCAGCAAGGAAAACGTAAGTCGTGCAGCCCTCTATTCTGCCTGAACTCCCCCGCTCGCACGCGCCACCGCGCACGCACGATTCTCGCGCGTTCGCTATACTGGCCCCAGATTGAAGCGTTTGCATAACATGACGACTCTCGCCGATCTTCGGATCAACTATTCGCGCGCTTCGCTCGACGAAGCCGATGCCGCCCCCGACCCCTTCGCCCAGTTCGATCGCTGGTTCAAGGAGGCGCTCGCCGCCAAGCTGCCCGAGCCGAACACGATGACGCTCGCGACCGTCGGCGCCGACGGCCGGCCGTCGGCCCGGATCGTGCTCATCAAGGGCGTCGACGAACGCGGGTTCGTCTTCTTCACCAATTACGAAAGCCGCAAGGGGCACGATCTGGCCGTGCATCCGCACGCCGCGCTGCTGTTCTACTGGATCGAGCTCGAGCGCCAGGTACGCATCGAAGGCCGGATCGAGAAAACCAGCGCGGAAGAAAGCGACCGCTATTTCGCGTCGCGCCCGCTCGGCTCGCGCATCGGCGCGTGGGCGTCGGACCAGAGCACCGTGATCGACAGCCGCGCGACGCTCGAAGCGCGCGAAAAGGCCGTCGGCGAACGCTATGGCGACAACCCGCCGCGCCCGCCGCACTGGGGCGGCTACCGCCTCGTGCCCGACGCGATCGAGTTCTGGCAGGGGCGCCCGTCGCGGCTGCACGACCGCCTGCTCTATACGCGCGACACCGCGGCGGCGTCGGGCTGGACGATCTCGCGCCTGTCGCCGTAAGCGCGGCGCCGGCGCATGCCGGTCGTGTTTCGGGTTGCATCCGGGCGCCCGCGCCGCACGCGGCGGGCGCCGGTCAGGATACTTGGCTGTATTCGATTCAACGAACAAACGGAGAATCCAAATGTTCTGGGAAAAGAAGCTGGCACAGTGGGCGGACGAAGTACGGGCAAAAGCGAACATACCGGCGCGCCTCGTGCTGTGGAACGGCGATCAACTCGATTTCGGCACCTTCAGCGCGCCGCAGGTCACGCTGAAGGTGAACAGCGCGTCGGCGCTGCCGCTGCTGCTCGAACCGAGCCTCGACAACCTCGGCGAGGCATACGTGAAGGGCAAGATCGACATCGAAGGCAAGCTGTCGGACATCATCAACATCGGCTACTCGCTCGCGCGCAGCACCGTGACGAGCGCGAGCAAGCTCGCACGCGTGAAGCGCTACTTCAATCACACGAAGAGCACCGACAAGAAAGCGATCCAGTACCACTACGACGTCTCGAACGAGTTCTACAAGCTGTGGCTCGACGAGAACATGGTGTACTCGTGCGCGTACTTCGAGAACGGCGACGAGGACCTCGCCACCGCGCAGATCAAGAAGATCGACCACATCCTGACGAAGATCCAGCTGCAGCCCGGCCAGCGCCTGCTCGACATCGGCTGCGGATGGGGCGCTCTGGTGCTGCGCGCCGCGCAGAAGTTCGGCGCGACGTGTCTCGGCGTGACGCTGTCGCAGAACCAGTTCGACCTCGCGACCGCGCGCGTGAAGGCGGCGGGGCTGGAAGACAAGATCGAGATTCGTCTGCAGGATTACCGCGAGATCGAAGGCCAGTTCGACCGCATCACGAGCGTCGGGATGTTCGAGCACGTCGGGCGCAAGAACCTGCCGCTCTATTTCTCGCGCATCCGCGAGCTGCTGACCGACGACGGCATCGCGATGAACCACGGGATCACGTCGACCGACGCGGAAAGCGGCGAAACCGCGCTCGGCGGCGGCGAATTCATCGACCGCTACGTGTTCCCGGACGGCGAGCTCCCGCACATCAGCCTCGCGCTCGAAGCGGCGCAGCGCGGCGGGCTCGAGGCGGTTGACGTCGAAAGCCTGCGCCGGCACTATGCGCGCACGCTCGACATCTGGACGGAAAATTTCGAGGCGAAAGCCGAGGAAGCGCGAAAGCTCGTCGACGACGAAAAGTTCCGCATCTGGCGCGTGTATCTCGCCGGCTGCGCGTATGCGTTCGAGCACGACGACGTGTCGATCTTCCAGATCGTGTGCCGCAAGGCCGGGCGCAGCGCGAAAACGCTGCCGTGGTCGCGGCGCTATATGTACGAACACGCGCTGCCGCGCTAGGCGGCGCATCACGCTGGGCATGCATGGGTGACGGCAGGACGCGGCGCAAGGCGCCGCCGCAACGACAGCGGCACGACGACACCGACGAGTCGCACGCCGACGGGCAGTTCGACCTGTTCGGCGTGCCGACGGACACTGCACGCACGTCGCCAGCGGACGGTGACCGCTCCGCCAGCCCCCACGAGCCCGTGACGCCGGACGCAGCGAAAGACCCGCGACCGGCGCCGCCCGCCCGTACGATCTCCCGCCCCGCCGCCGAAGACGCACCCGCCCCGTCGTCCGGCCTGCTGTGGGACGAACCGCCGTCGGCGCCCGCCCCGCCGAAGAAAGGCCGCCGCAAGCGCGGCGTGCTGCCCGCGCCGGTCTCGGCGGACGTCGCCGAAGTCGCGGCCGGCCTGCCGCCGAACGTGCGGCTCGGCACGTCGTCGTGGTATTTCCCCGGCTGGAACGGCATCGTCTACGACGGCGACTTCGCGCAGACGAAGCTGTCGCGCGAAGGGCTCGAAGCGTATGGCGCGCATCCGCTGCTGAAAAGCGTGAGCCTCGACCGGTCGTTCTACGGCCCGCTGTCGGTGGCAGACTACCTGCGCTACGCGCAGCAGGTACCCGACGATTTCCGCTTCGTCGTGAAGGCGCCGGCCGCGGTGACCGACGCGGTGATCCGCGGCCGGCGCGGCGAGCCGTCCGGGCCGAACCCGACGTTCCTCGATGCGCCGCTCGCGACCCGCGAATTCGTCCAGCCGTGCCTCGACGGGCTCGGCCGGAAAGCCGGCGTGCTCGTGTTCCAGTTCTCGCCGCTGCCCGATCAACTGCTCGCGCAGCCGGCCGCGCTGATCGACCGGCTCGCCGCGTTCTTCGCGGCGCTGCCGCCGTTGCCGCCGGACGCCGACGGCACCCGCTATGCGATCGAGATCCGCGACGCGAGCCTGCTCACGCCGCGCTTCATCCGCGCACTGGCCGCGCTCGGCGTGCGCTACTGCGTCGGCCTGCACGCGCGGATGCCCGACCCGCTGCGCCAGGCCGCCGCGCTCGCGCTGCTCGACGGCGACGCGCCGGGCCCGCTGATCGTGCGCTGGAGCCTGCACGGCGGCTTCAAGTACGAGCAGGCGAAAGCGAAATACGAGCCGTTCGACAAGCTCGTCGACGAGGATCCGGCCACGCGTTCGGCGCTCGCCGAACTGGCCGCGCGCTACGCGCTGGCCGGGCAGCCGGTGATCATCACGATCAACAACAAGGCGGAAGGCTCGGCGCCGCTGTCGTGCCTCGCGCTCGCACGCGAAATCGCCGCCGCGTGCGCGCAGTGGCGCAACGAGGCGGCGTGACGCCGGTTGCCGCGGCCGACGCTCAGGCGCCGCGCAGCGACTTCAGCCGGTGCGAGAACTTCTGCCGGAATTTCGCGAGCTTCGGCCCGATCACGACCGAGCAATAGCCCTGCCCCGGGTTGCGCGCGTAATAGTTCTGATGATAGTCCTCGGCCGGCCAGTAGTTGCCGTCGAGCGGCACGACCTGCGTGACGATCGGCTGGCCGAACACCTGTTCGCGCTCGAGCTCGCGGATCACGTCGAGCGCCGTATCGCGCTGCGCATCCGAGTGCGTGAACACGACCGACCGGTACTGCGTGCCGACGTCGTTGCCCTGCCGGTTCAACTGGGTCGGATCGTGCGTCGCGAAGAAAATCTCGAGGATCTCGCGATAGCCGATGCGCGCCGGGTCGAACGTCACGTTGACGACTTCCGCGTGGCCCGTGTCGCCTTCGCAGATGTCGCGATAGCCCGGATTGCGCGTATGGCCGCCGGCGTAACCCGACTGGACGGCCGTCACGCCGTCGACGTCGAGAAACACGGCCTCCGTGCACCAGAAACACCCGCCTCCGAGCGTCGCGGTTTCAAGCATTTCGTTCCCCATGAAATCAGCCTCTCGTGGATGATGGCAGCCGGTACACGCGTGCCGGCTGCCACGGTTTCGCATCGCCGCTGCCGGCCCGCGGTGCGGGTCGCAGCGGCACTGCGGCAAGTATCTCACTCGCGCGCGAAACTGGCAGATCGGCCAGGCATCGCACGCGACCGGCAGCGTATTTCTCGTCTACACTAGGCACGCGCACGCGGCGGTCACCCCGCCGCGTCAACCCAGCGTCCGATGCATGCCCGACCCCGATGCCAACACCATCTGCCGGAACATCGATATGCACGCCTTAACAGACATCGCCTGCGTCGCGGCCCCGCTCGCCGCTACGTCAATCGCACCGTCGCGGTGGCGCGTGCCCGTTTCACGGAGCGCGCCGCGCGGCAACCCGTCGCCTTTTCCCGCTTTCACGACCTGATGCACGGCATCGCGCGCGTCGCCGACGCGTTGCATTCGCCTGCCGCTCGCTCCGCCGGCATGATGCGCGCCGCGCGGCCACCGCAGTCCGCACGTCCGCAACGAACGGCCGTGCGTCCACGATCCGACACCTTCGAGAGACACCACCATGAGCATGCGGCCTGACCCGACGTTTCACGCTTCGCCCGAGCTTGCGATGCAGGCGCCGGCGGAAGAGTTTGCCTATACGTTGTTGCTGAGCCCCGATTTTTCCAGACCCGACGCGCTCGCCGTGATCGACGTGAAGCCCGGTTCGTCGACGTACGGCAAGATCGTGCATACGGTGACGATGCCGAACACCGGCGACGAGTTTCACCATTTCGGCTGGAATGCGTGCTCGTCGTCGCTGTCGCCGCTCACCGGCCATGCGTTCCTCGAGCGCCGCTTCCTGATCATCCCCGGCCTGCGCTCGTCGCGCATCTACGTGATCGACACGAAGCCGCATCCGACGCAGGCGCGCATCCACAAGATCATCGAGCCCGACGAGATCTTCGCGAAAACCGGCTATTCGCGGCCGCACACCGTGCATTGCGGCCCCGAGGGCATCTACGTGAGCACGCTCGGCGGGGCAGGCAAGGACGGCACCGACGGCGCGCCCGGCATCTTCATCATGGATTGCGAAACCTTCGACGTGCTCGGCCGCTGGGAAATCGACCGCGGCCCGCAGGACAAGCACTACGACTTCTGGTGGAACCTGCCGCGCGACTACATGGTGTCGAGCGAATGGGCGCTGCCGCCGCAATTCGAGAACGGGATCGTCCCCGAGGATCTGCTCGCGAACAAGTACGGGCACCGGCTGCATTTCTGGGATCTGCGCGCGCGACGCAACGTGCAGACGATCGATCTCGGCGCGCAGCACCAGATGGCGCTCGAGGTGCGGCCCGCGCACGACCCGGTGCGCGAGTACGGATTCGTCGGCGTCGTGGTCGATACGACCAATCTCGAAGGCTCGATCTGGACCTGGTGGCGCGAAGGCGGCAAGTTCCATGTGAAGAAGACCGCGACGATCCCCGCCGAGCCGGCGCCGGCCGACGAGTTGCCGCCGCTGCTGCAAGGATTCGGCGCGGTGCCGCCGCTCGTGACCGACATCGACCTGTCGCTCGACGATCGCTTCCTGTACGTGTCGTGCTGGGGCACCGGCGAGATGCGCCAGTACGACGTGTCGGACCCGCACCACCCGGTGCTCGCCGGGTCGGTGCGCATCGGCGGCATCGCGCGCCGTGCGCCGCACTCGAACGGCCGCACGTTCGCGGGCGGGCCGCAGATGGTCGAGATCAGCCGCGACGGCCGGCGCGTGTACTGGACCAACTCGCTCTATTCGACGTGGGACGACCAGTTCTATCCGGACGGCGTGCCGGCCGCGCAGGTGCTCGCGCACGCGGGGCCGGACGGCGGGCTGACGCTCGCCGACGACTACTGGGTCGAATTCCCCGACGGCTATCGCGCGCACCAGATCCGGCTCGAAGGCGGCGACTGCTCGACCGACTCGTTCTGCTATCCGTCGGTCAAGCGTTGAGCGCCGGGCTTCATGCGCCATTCGCGCTGTGGGCGGCCGTGCTCGCGAGCGGCGTCTATCACGGGCTCAACCCGGCGATGGGCTGGCCGCTCGCGGTGTCGAACGCGCTGATGACGCGCCGCGGCGGCGCGCTCGTCGCGGCGCTCGGCTATCTCGCGATCGGTCATGCGCTCGCCGTCTTCGCGGTGATGCTGCCGTTCGGGCTGCTCGCCGCGCTGCTCGCGTGGCAGACGGCGATCCGCGTCGGCGCGAGCGCGCTCGTGATCGGCTTCGGCGCGGTACTGCTGATCCGGCGCCGGCATCCGCGGGCGCTCGCGCGGATTCCGCCGGCGCGGCTCGGCCTGTGGTCGTTCGCGGTCGCGCTCGCGCACGGCGCGGGGCTGATGCTCGTGCCGATCTACCTCGGCCTCTGCGGGCTCGACCGCGATGCCGGCCACCGCGCGGCGGCGATGCTCGTCGATGCGCATCTCGGGATGGCGCTCGTCGTCGCGGCCGTGCACGCGGCCGCGATGATCGCCGCCGGCGGCGGGCTCGCATGGCTCGTGTACCGCTATCTCGGGCTGAAGTTCGTGTCGCGGAGCTGGTTCAATCTCGACACGGTGTGGGCGTCGAGCCTGATCGTGACGGGGGCGCTGTCGCTCGGGCTGGCGGCGGCGCGATAGCGCGGGTCGCGGTCGCGATGCGATGCCCGGTAGCGCAATCCGGCGCCGGGACGAACGGCCGCACCGTCAAAAAGCGTGACGGAATGGCGATGCCGGCCGCGCGCCGCACTGTTCGCTACGTCACCCTGCCGTCACGATGCGCCGCCCGACCGGGCCCGGCGGCACCGATTCCGCTAAAATCGGGCCATGCGCACCCCTTCCTCATCGACCGCCTTGTCGTCTTTCGTCCGCCGCGCCCGTCGCACCCGCGCCGTGTCGCGCCCGCCCGTCCCGTTCCGGATGGCTGCCCGATGAGCCACGCCAATCCGCCGGATTTCGACTCCGCCGCCTTCCGGCAGGCGCTCGGCCAGTTCGCGACGGGCGTGACGGTGATCACGACGCAGGCGCCGTCCGGCCAGTTGATCGGCATCACCGCCAGCTCGTTCAATTCGGTTTCGCTCGATCCGCCGCTCGTGCTGTGGAGCCTCGCGCACAAATCGGCGTCGACGCCGGTGTTCCGCGGCAACAGCCATTACGTGGTGAACGTGCTCGCGGCGTCGCAGCTCGACCTGTGCAAGCGCTTTTCCACCTACAAGGGCGACCGCTTCGAAGGGATCGCGCACGCAGCCGGCAACTCGGGGATGCCCGTGCTCGACGGCGCGCTCGCGTGGTTCGAATGCCACAACCGCAGCCGCTACGACGAAGGCGACCACGTGATCTTCGTCGGCGAAGTGGAACGCTGCGGCGTTCGCGCCGTATCGGACGCCGCCCCGCCGCTCGTGTTCCACGGCGGCGGCTTCCACGGCCTCACACCGCTTTGATCGCCCCCGTGCGCGCGAGGCCGACCGGCGCGCCGGCTTCGTCCTTCAGCGTCTGCAGCACGATGTTCGAACGGATGTCCATCACGCCCGGCGCTTTGTACAGGCGGTTCAGCACGAAATCCGAATAGTGCTTGAGGTTGTGCGCGAGCACGCGCAGCAGATAGTGGCTCTCGCCCGTCACGACGAACGCGCCGACCACCTCCGGCCATTCGCGCAGCGCTTCCGCGAAGCGCTCGTGCCATTGATTCTCTTCGTTGCGCATCGACACCTGCACGAACGCCTCGAGCTCGAAGCCGAGCTTCTCGCGGCTCAGGCACGCGCGATAGTGCTCGATCACGCCCTGCTCCTCGAGCAGGCGCATGCGGCGCAGGCAGGCGGATGGCGAAAGCGAAATGCGTTCGGCCAGGTCGAGATTGCTGATTCTGCCCTCCTCCTGCAATACCGCCAGAATCCGGCAGTCGGTGGCATCGAGCGTGATCGCGTGCATTTTTGGTCCCCGTTTTCCCTCTGAGTCGAATTATCTGCCAATCCGGCGGATTGTCCATGTTTATTTCGCAAGCACTTTCTGCGAGCGTCCACCTATCATTCGATGCATCGATTCACGATTCGTCATGCCATGGACACACTCTGGGACATCTCGCCGCCCGTCAGCCCCGCCACCCCCGTGTGGCCGGGCGATACGCCGGTTTCCGTCGAGCGCGTGTGGCGGATGGAGGCCGGTTCGCCGGTCAACGTCGCGCGCCTGACGCTGTCGCCGCACACGGGCGCGCACTGCGACGCGCCGCTGCACTACGACGCCGACGGCGCGCCGATCGGCGCGGTGCCGCTCGACACCTATCTCGGCCCGTGCCGCGTGATCCATTGCATCGGCGCGGCGCCCGTCGTGCGGCCGGACGATATCGCGGCCGCGCTCGACGGCGTGCCGCCACGCGTGCTGCTGCGCACGTATGCGCGCGCCGCGGTCGAACGATGGGACAGCCATTTCTGCGCGGTCGCGCCCGACACCGTCGATCTGCTCGCCGCGCATGGCGTCAAGCTGATCGGCATCGACACGCCGTCGCTCGACCCGCAGGAATCGAAGACGATGGATGCGCATCATCGTGTGCGCGCGCACCGGATGGCGATCCTCGAAGGCATCGTGCTCGACGACGTTCCGCCCGGCGACTACGAACTGATCGCGCTGCCGCTGAAATTCGCGACGCTCGACGCGAGCCCCGTGCGCGCGGTGCTGCGCGCGCTGCCCGCCCGCGCCGCCTGACTACCCCGACCTACGACCCCACACCATGATGATCAAGACCCGTGAAGACGCGCTCGCGCTCGACCGCGACGACCCGCTGGCGCCGCTGCGCGACCAGTTCTCGCTGCCCGACGGCGTGATCTACCTCGACGGCAATTCGCTCGGCGCGCAGCCGCGCGCGTCGGCCGCCCGCGCGCAGCAGGTGATCGGCGCCGAATGGGGCGACGGCCTGATCCGCAGCTGGAACACGGCCGGCTGGTTCGCGCTGCCGCGCCGCCTCGGCGACAAGCTCGCGACGCTGATCGGCGGCGCGCCCGGCGAAGCGGTCGTGACCGACACGATCTCGATCAACCTGTTCAAGCTGCTGTCGGCGATGCTGCGCCATCAGGCCGAGCGCACGCCCGAGCGCCGCGTGATCGTGTCGGAGCGCTCGAACTTCCCGACCGACCTGTATATCGCGCAGGGGCTGATCGAACAGCTCGGCGGCGGCTACGAGCTGCGCCTGATCGACGATCCGGCCGACCTGCCCGGCGCGCTCGGCGCGGACACGGCCGTCGCGATGATCACGCACGTGAACTACCGCACCGGCTACATGCACGACATGCCGGCCGTCACGCAGCTCGTGCACGACGCGGGCGCGCTGATGCTGTGGGACCTCGCGCACTCGGCCGGCGCGGTGCCGGTCGACCTGAACGGCGCACGCGCGGACGGCGCGGTCGGCTGCACGTACAAGTACCTGAACGGCGGCCCCGGCTCGCCCGCGTTCGTGTGGGTGCCGCAGCGTCACCTCGCGCATTTCTCGCAGCCGCTGTCGGGCTGGTGGGGCCATCGCGCGCCGTTCGCGATGCAGCCGGGCTTCGCGCCGGATCCGGGCATCGCGCGCTTCCTGTGCGGCACGCAGCCGATCGTGTCGATGTCGATGGTCGAATGCGGGCTCGACGTGTTCCTGCAGACCGACATGGATGCGATCCGCCGCAAGTCGCTCGCGCTGACCGACGCGTTCATCGCGCTCGTCGAAGCGCGCTGCGCGGGCCTGTCGCTGAAGCTCGTCACGCCGCGCGCGCATCACCAGCGCGGCTCGCAGGCGAGCTTCGAGCATCCGCACGGCTACGAGGTCATGCAGGCGCTGATCGCGCGCGGCGTGATCGGCGACTACCGCGAGCCGTACGTGCTGCGCTTCGGCTTCACGCCGCTCTATACGCGCTTCGCCGACGTGTGGGATGCGGTCGAGACGCTGCGCGACATCCTCGCCACCGATGCGTGGAAGGCGCCCGAATTCGCCGAACGCGGCGCGGTGACCTGAGCGGTCTTGCGCGGCGCGCCGCCGTTGCAGGCGGCGCATGCGCCGCGCGTTCGTCATTCAAATCTGGAGAAAGTCGTGAATTCTGGTCATATGCAGCCGCCCGGCGGCGACGCGCCGGCAGGCTGCCCGTTCTCGGGCGCACGCGCCGCCCAACCGGCGCAAGCCGCGCATGAAGCGCCGCACGTGCCGGGCGAGGCCGACACGCAAGCCGGCTGGCACAACGCGCAACTCGATTTCTCGAAGTCGATGAGCTACGGCGACTACCTGTCGCTGAATTCGATCCTCGACGCGCAGCATCCGCTGTCGCCCGATCACAACGAGATGCTGTTCATCATCCAGCATCAGACGAGCGAGCTGTGGATGAAGCTTGCGCTTTTCGAGCTGCGCGGCGCGCTCGACGCCGTGCGCACCGACGCGCTGCCGCCCGCGTTCAAGATGCTTGCGCGCGTGTCGCGCATCCTCGAGCAACTGGTGCAGGCGTGGAACGTGCTGTCGACGATGACGCCGTCCGAGTATTCGGCGATGCGGCCGTATCTCGGCCAGTCGTCGGGCTTCCAGTCGTACCAGTATCGCCAGCTCGAATTCCTGCTCGGCAACAAGAACGCGCAGATGCTGCAGCCGCATGCGCACCGGCCGGACATCCTCGAACAGGTGCGCGCGACACTCGAGGCGCCGTCGTTCTACGACGAGGTCGTGCGCCTGCTCGCGCGGCGCGGGTTCGCGATCGCGCCGGAGCGGCTCGAGCGCGACTGGACGCAGCCGATGCGGCACGACGAGACGGTCGAGGCCGCATGGCTCGAGGTCTATCGTCATCCGCAGCAGCACTGGGAGCTGTACGAGATGGCCGAGGAACTGGTCGATCTCGAGGATGCGTTCCGCCAGTGGCGCTTCCGTCACGTGACGACGGTCGAACGCATCATCGGCTTCAAGCAGGGCACAGGCGGCACGAGCGGCGCGCCGTACCTGCGCAAGATGCTCGACGTCGTGCTGTTCCCCGAGCTCTGGCACGTGCGCACCACGCTGTAACGCCCGTCACGCGCCCGCCGTCACGACGACGTGCGGGCGAGTTCCTCCCCTTCGCGCGGCTGAGCCGGCGCGCGCGACAGCCGCGGAATGTGCCGCCGCACCGCGAGCAGCGCGACGCACACCACGCCCATCGCGACGGCCAGCATCGTCAGGTACGCCCCTGCGCCGCCCGACGTGATCACGATCGCGCCCGCGAACGCACTGAGGATCGCGCCGAGCCGGCCGAACGCGAGCGCGCTCGCGGTGCCCGTCGCGCGTACGGCCGTCGGGTAGATGTACGCGCAGAGCGCATACATCGTCGACTGCACCGCGTTGACGAACAACCCGTGCAGGCCGAGCCCGACGATCAGCCAGCCCGTGTGGCGGCTCGCATCGACACCCATCAGCCACACCGCGCTCGCCGCGCCGCCGATGCTGCACAGCGCGAGCGGCCAGCGCGAGCCCGCATGCGCGATCGCCCATGCGCACAGCAGCGCGCCGATCACGCCGCCGAGGTTGTACGCGGTGAGCCCGGAGCCCGCGACCGACACGCTCAACCCGCTCGCCGCGAGCATCGTCGGCAGCCAGCTGAACGCCGCATACACGGCGAGCAGGCACATGAAGAACGCGCACCAGAGCGCGATCGTGTCGCGCGCCTGCCCGCCCGCGAACAGCGCGCCGAAGCCGCCGCGGCCGCCCGGCGCACGGGCGTCCTTCATATCGGTGAACACGGTGCCCGGCGCGACCGGCCGCCGCATCCGCGCGAGCAGCGCACCGAGTTCCGGCCAGCGTGCGGGGCGCCGCGCCAGATAACGCGGCGATTCCGGCAACGCGCGCACGAGCACGAAGCCGAGCACGAGCGGCAACGCGCCGCCCGCGAAGAACAGCCCGCGCCAGCCGTAGCGCGGCAGCACCTCGTGCGCGAACAGGCCGGCCAGCATCCCGCCGAGCGGCACGCAGACGATCGTCGCGGTCACCATCATCGTGCGGCGCCGCGCGGGCGTGTATTCGGCGGTCATCGTCGTGGCCGTCGGCAGCGCGCCGCCGATCCCGAGCCCCGCGCAAAAGCGCAGTATCGCGATCGTCGCGACGTCGGGCGCGAACCCGATCGCGCAGGTCGCGATGCCGAACAGGAATACGCTGCCGATCACGGCCCGGCGGCGACCGAAGCGGTCCGCGACGATCCCCGCGCACGCGCTGCCGATCCCCATGCCGACCAGCCCCGCCGCGACGGCCGGCGCGAACGCGCCGCGCGCGATGCCCCATTCGCGGATCAGCACGGGAATCGCGAAACCGATCAACTGGCCGTCGAAGCCGTCGAGCACGATCGCGAGCGCGGCGAGCAGCACGACGCAGCGCTGCATCGGCGTGAACGGCCCGTCGTCGAGCGTCGTGCCGATGTCGACCGACGGCGGCAGCCGTTCAGTCAGTGCGTCGGTCGTGCTCATGCGGCCTCCGATGCACCGCGCGCCGGCGGCAAGATGCGCGAACGGCGCGCGACAACACAACGGCATTCGATGGTTTTCATGGCGTCTCCGGTTGTCCGGGCTGGCGCACGCAAGCGTGCCCGGATCTCATGCTGTGCAGTCGACCGGCGCCCATCGAGCGGCGCCGGTGTGTCGTCCCACTCTTCACGATCCATTGCCGTCGCTTCGCGCACGCGGCATCCGTATCGTCACGCGGCGCCAGCCGGCCGCCGGCCTGTTGCTCAGTTCGCCCGTGCGTCGATCAACCGGACCAGCGTGAGCAGCGTCTCCGCATGCGGCACCGCGACGCCCGTTTCGCGCGCGGCCGCGACGACCTTGCCGCTGATCGCGTCGATTTCGGTGCGGCGGCCCGCGAGCACGTCCTGCAGCATCGACGGCCGATGGCCGCGATGGTCGCGGATCGCATGCTCGACGTTGCGCGCGATCCGCGCGCCGTCGACCGCGATGCCCTTCGCGCGCGCGACGGCGGCGGTCTCGGCCGCGATCGCGAGCGCGAGCCGCGGCCCGTCGTGATGATGGCCGAGCTGGTCGACGGTGCAGCCCGTCGCCGCGCACACCGTGTTGAGCGCCGCGTTGAACGCGACCTTCTCCCAGATCGCGGCCCACACGTCGGCGTCGAGCGTGCAGGCGAGCCCCGCGCGCGACAGCGCGTCGGCCACGGCCGCCGCGAACGGGCGCGCCGCGCCGTCGGCCGTCATCATGCGGACCGTGCCGGCGCCGTGCGAGCGCACGTGCGCGGGCCCGGCCGCATCGGCCGGCCACGTCGTCACGCCGACCAGGATGCGCTCGATCGGCACGAACGCATTCACCGTCTCGACGTTGCCGAGCCCGTTCTGCAGCGTCAGCACGAACGTGTCCGGCGTCAGCAGCGCGCGCACGCCGTCGAGCGCCGCCCGCGTGTGCAGCGATTTCGTGAAAACGATCAGCAGGTCGAACGGCGCGTCGGGCGCGGCGGCCGCGTCCGCATTCGCGGCTTCCGGCCGCATGGCGTGCAGCGTGCGAATGCGCCGTTCTCCGCGGTCGTCGTCGATGCGCAGCCCGTCGCGGCGGATCGCTTCGAGATGCGCGTCGTTCACGTCGATCAGTGTGACGGCTTCGCCGCTTTCGGCGAGCCGCCCGCCGAACAGCGAGCCCATCGCGCCCGCGCCCAGAATCGCAATCTTCATCGTCGGCGGCCTCGTCAGAACGGATAGTGGCGCGGCGCCGTCTGCACCGTGATCCAGCGCAGGTCCGTGAACGCGGCGATGCCGGCCTTGCCGCCGAAGTGGCCGAAGCCGCTGTCCTTCACGCCGCCGAACGGCATCTGCGCCTCGTCGTGCACGGTCGGGCCGTTCACGTGACAGATGCCCGATTCGATGCGTGCCGCGACGCGCAGCGCCCGCGCGACGTCGCGGCTGAACACGGCCGACGCCAGCCCGAACGCGTTGTCGTTCGCGCAGCGGATCGCGGCCTCCTCGCCGTCGACGCGCACGATGCCCTTCACCGGGCCGAACGATTCCTCCGCATAGAGGCGCATCGCCGGCGTCACATGGTCGAGCAGCGTGGCCGGGAACAGCGTGCTGTCGGCCTTGCCGCCGCACACGAGCGTCGCGCCGTGCGCGAGCGCATCGTCGATCAGCGCGTTGCAGCGCTCGACGGCCTTCATGTCGATCAGCGACCCGAGCACGACCGGCCCGTTGCGCGGGTCGCCGAGCGGCAGCGACGCGGCCTTGTCGGCGAGCTTCGCGACGAACGCATCGGCGATCGATGCGTCGACGACGATGCGCTCGGTCGACATGCAGATCTGGCCGGAATTCGCGAATGCGCCGAATGCGGCCGCGGCGACCGCCGCGTCGAGATCGGCATCGTCCAGCACGACGAACGGCGCCTTGCCGCCGAGTTCCAGCACCGACGGTTTCAGGTGGCGCGCGCACGCTTCGGCGACGATCCGGCCGACCCGCGTCGAGCCCGTGAAATTCACGCGGCACACGGCCGGGTGCGCGATCAATGCGTCGACGACGGCGCCCGCATCGTCGGGCGCGTTCGTCACGAAGTTGACGACGCCCGGCGGCAGCCCGGCCTCCTGCATCGCCTCGACGACCAGCCCGTGCGTGACGGGGCACAGCTCCGAGCCTTTCAGCACGATCGTGTTGCCGCACGCGAGCGGCAGCGCGAGCGCGCGCGTCGCGAGAATCACCGGCGCATTCCACGGCGCGATGCCGAGCACGACGCCGGCCGGCTGCCGCACGCCCATCGCGAGCGAGCCCGGCACGTCGGACGGGATCAGCTCGCCGCCGACCTGCGTGGTCAGCGACGCGGCCTCGACGAGCCCGCTCGCCGCGAGCTGCACGTTGAAGCCGGCCCACAGCGCGGACGCGCCCGTCTCGGCCGCCATCGCGGCGACGAACTGCTCGTGCTTCGCTTCGAGCGCGGCGGCCGCTTTCAGCAGCCATGCGCGCCGCGCGCCGGGGCCGAGCGCGGCCCAGCCGGGCAACGCGCGGGCGGCCGCGTCGGCCGCGGCGCGCGCATCGTCGGCGGTGGCCGCGGGCGCAGCCGACGCGATTTCGCCGTCGAGCGGGTTGCGGCGCACGAAGGTCGCGCCGCTGGACGAGTGCCGGCGTTCGCCGCCGATCAGCATCGCTACGGTTTGCATGGAATCTCCGGAAAGACGCGCGCGGCGCATCAGGCAATCTCGACTTCGACGACGACCGGCGTCGCCGCACGCAGCGCGTCGGCCAGCGTATCGCGCAGGAGCGCTGCATCGGCCACGCGTACGCCGCGGCAGCCCATCCCTTGCGCGAGCGCGACGAAATCCAGGTCGGGCAGATCGGTGCCCTGCACCGGGTCGCCGGGGCCGAAGCCGAACACGGGCGCGAAATCCTGCAGCGCCGCATACCGCCGGTTGTTCAGGATCACGAACGTGATCGGCAGCTTCAGCTGCGCGGCGCTCCACAGCGCCTGGATCGAATACAGGCTCGAGCCGTCGCCGATCAGCCCGATCACGCGCCGGCCCGGCCGCGCGAGCGCGACGCCGACGGCGGCCGGCATCCCGTAACCGAGCCCGCCGCTGTCCATCGTGTAGAACGTGCCGCTGCGCGTGAACGGCAGATGCTCCTGCATCACCGGCCGCGCGCTCGGCGCCTCCTCGACGACGATGTCCTGTGCGTCGCGCACGTCCGCGAGCGTCTGCAGCGCGAACGCGACCGACATGCGCGCGCCGGCGGCAGGCGCGTCGACGCGGACACGCGGCGCGCGCGGCGCGGGCATCGGCCGCTCGGGCGGCGCGGGCCGCGCCAGCAGATCGCGCGCGGCGAGCCGCAGGTTGCCGACGACCGCATCGCCCGACGGCGTCCACGCGGCGACGCCCGGATCGTCGACGAGCTGCACGAGCGTCGCGCCCCGCGGCACGTGCGGGCCGGAGCCTTCGATGTGATAGGTGAACGCGGGCGCGCCGAACGCGAACACGAGATCGTGCCCGTCGAGCCGCGCGACGATCTTCTCGCGGATCGCGGGCAGGAAGCCGGCGAACAGCGGATGGTCCTCCGGAAAGCTGCAGCGCCCCGACATCGGCGCGACGTACACGCGCGCACGGTGCCGCTCGGCAAGGCGCACGGCGTCATCCCACGCGCCCGCGCGATCGACGGCCGCGCCGACCACGAACGCCGGGCGCCGCGCGGCGTCGAGCGCGTCGCCGAGCCGCGCGAGCGCGTCGGGATCGGGCCGCACGATGCTGCTGACGTCACGGCGCGGCAGCCGTTCGGCCGCCTGGTCCCAGTCGTCGACGGGAATCGACACGAACACGGGGCCGCGCGGCTCCTGCATCGCGATCCGGTACGCCCGCGCGATCGCGGCCGGCACGTCTTGCGCGCGCGCGGGCTCGATGCTCCATTTCACGTACGGCTTCGGCAGCTCGGCGGCCTGCGTCGCGCCGAGGAACGGATCGAACGGCAGAATCGCGCGCGCCTGCTGGCCCGCGGTGACGATCAGCGGCGTGCGGTTCCTGAACGCGGTGAAGAGATTGCCCATCGCGTTGCCGACGCCCGCCGCCGAATGCAGGTTCACGACGGCCGCATGGCCGGTGGCCTGCGCGTGGCCGTCCGCCATGCCGACCACGACGGCCTCCTGCAGGCCGAGCACGTAGCGGAAATCGTCGGGGAAATCGCGGAACATCGGCAGCTCGGTCGAGCCGGGGTTGCCGAACACGCGGTCGATGCCGAACTGGCGAAACAGATCGATGACGGCGTCGCGGACGGTGATCGGCGCGGCGGATTGGGACGGGGTGCCGGACATGCTCGGGCGTCTCCTCGATGGCTTGGCGGTTTCCACAGTATCGAAGCGCCGGCCATTCACGGATACTGTATTTTTTGCCAAAAGCCATTACGTCCCGGCATGACTTTCGATCTCCGACAATTGCACGCGTTCACGACCATCGTCGCGTGCGGCAGCCTGGGCCGCGCGGCCGACGCGCTGCATGTCACGCAGCCGGCGCTGAGCCGGATCCTGAAGCGGCTCGAGGAGCAAGTCGGCGCGCCGCTGTTCGAACGCCATTCGAAGGGCGTTCAGCTCACCGCGTTCGGCGAAGCGTTGCTGCCGCACGCGACGCTGCTGCAGCACGAGGCCGAGCATGCGCGCGAGGAACTCGACGCGATGCGCGGGTTCGCGAAGGGAACGATCAAGGTCGGCACGGTGGGCAGCATCGCGAGCCTCGTGCTGCCGGTCGCGGTCGGCCGTGTGCTCGACCGCTGGCCGAACCTGCGCGTCGAAATCATCGAAGGCGTGTGGGACCGGCTCGCGCAAGGGCTGGTCAAGCACGAGATCGACCTCGCGTTGTCCGCGCACGGGCCCGACACCGACGAGATCGTCGCGATCCCCGAGTGCCGCTGGGAAGATCGCAGCCATATCGTTGCGGCGCCGCACCATCCGCTGCGCGCGCTCGGCCGGCCGCCGACGCTCGCCGATACGCTGCACGCGCGCTGGGCGATTCCGCCGCGCGGCACCGCGCCGTTCGACCATATGCGCGCGACCTTCGACGCGCACGGGTTGCCGTTGCCCGACATCGCGGTCGAGACGCGTTCGGTCATCACGCTGAAAAGCCTGGTCGCGCATGCGGGATTCCTCAGCTGGATGGCCGAGCCAATGGTCGGCGCCGAACGGCGCGCCGGCACGATCGACACGCTGCCGGTGCGCGAGGTCGTCGCGGCGCGCACGCTCACCGCGTTCCGGCGCCGCCACGGGATCCTGCCGGGGCCGGCCGGCAAGCTGCTCGACGAACTCGTCGCACTCACGCGCGAAGGGCGCTGACGCCTTTTTCCGCCGGCCCCGCCGCGTCCGCCCTGCCCCGCACGCCGCCGCAGCGCACCATCGAAATGCCGTTTCCGCGCCTTGACTTTCGTTCGCCCGAATACGATCATTCGCTCACACAAAGAGCAAAAGATCTAATTCGACGGAATAAACAGGCAGGAACAGGAGACACCGATGAGCGAATCGCCCGCCGCCCGCGCGCCCGTGCTGCTGCACATCGGCGCGGGCTCGTTTCACCGCGCGCACCAGGCGTGGTATCTGCATCGCGTGAACGCGGCCGTGCCGGCCGACGAACGTTGGTCGCTGACCGTCGGGAACATCCGCGACGACATGCGCGCGACGATGGACGCGCTGGCCGCCCAGCACGGCGCTTACACGCTCGAAACCGTCACGCCGCAAGGCGAACGCGCGTACGAGACGATTCGCGCGATCACCCGCGTGCTGCCATGGTCGATCGACCTCGCCGCGCTGATCGACGCCGGCGCCGATCCGGCCTGCCGGATCGTGTCGTTCACCGTCACCGAAGGCGGCTACTACCTCGACGAACACAACCGGCTCGACGTCGCGAACGCCGATCTCGCCGCCGACCTGCAGGGCGCGCGTACGACGCTGTACGGTGCGCTCGCGGCGCTGCTCGCCGAACGCGTCAAACGCGGTGCGGGCCCGCTCACGCTGCAAAGCTGCGACAACCTGCGCAACAACGGCGCGCGCTTTCGCGCGGGGATGCGCGAATTCCTCGAACGGCGCGGCGAAGGCGGGCTGCTCGCATGGTTCGATGCGAACGTCGCGACGCCCAGCGCGATGGTCGACCGCATCACGCCGCGCCCGACCGACGACGTGCGCGAGCGCGTGCGCGCGGCCACCGGCATCGACGACGCGTGCCCGGTGATGGGCGAATCGTTCATCCAGTGGGTGATCGAGGACCGCTTCGCGGCCGGCCGGCCGCGCTGGGAACTGGCCGGCGCGGAACTCGTCGACGACGTGCATCCGTACGAGGAAGCGAAGATCCGCATCCTCAACGCGACGCACAGCTGCATCGCGTGGGCCGGCACGCTCGCGAGCTACACCTACATCCACGAAGGCACGCACGACGCGGCGATCCGCCGCTTCGCGCACGACTATGTGACGCAGGACGTGATCCCGTGCCTGACGCCGAGCCCGCTCGATCTCGCGCGCTACCGCGACGTCGTGCTCGAGCGCTTCGGCAATCCGTACGTGCTCGACACGAACCAGCGCGTCGCGGCCGACGGCTTCTCGAAGATCCCCGGCTTCATCGCGCCGACGCTCGTCGAATCGTTCGCGCGCGGCGCCGCGCCGGTCGCCACGGCCGTGCTGCCCGCGCTGTTCCTGCGCTTTCTCGAACGCTGGGCGCGCGGCACGCTGCCGTATGCGTACCAGGACGGCGTGATGGACGACGGCGCCGCACGCGCGATCGTCGAAGCCGACGACCCCGTCGTCGCGCTGTGCGCGAGCCGCGCCTTGTGGGGCTCGCTCGCCGGCAACGCCGCGCTGCTCGACGCGTTGCGCGCCGGGCTCGCGCGCGTCGATGCCTGGCTCGCGGCGCGCTGACGACCCGCGCGCCGATGCCCGGCCGCGCGGCCGGGCGAACCCGCTTGGCACAGGCCGTGCGGCCCGGCTAAAGTAGCGGCTCCTCACCGACCGAACGGATCGCTCATGTATCTCGGCATCGACCTCGGCACCTCGGAAGTGAAGGTGCTGCTGCTGGCCCCGGACGGCACGGTGGTCGGCACCGCGGGCTCGCCGTTCACCGTATCGCGCCCGCACCCGCGCTGGGCGGAACAGCATCCGGACGACTGGTGGCAAGGCACGCTCGCCGCGCTTGCGGCGCTGCGCGAACGGCATCCCCACGCGTTCGCGCAGGTGCGCGGCATCGGCCTGTCGGGCCAGATGCACGGCGCCGTGCTGCTCGGCCGCGACGACCGCGTGCTGCGCCCCGCGATCCTGTGGAACGACATGCGCAGCGCCGACGAATGCGCGCTGCTCACCGAACGCGCGCCCGATCTCCACGCGCTGGCCGGCAACCTCGCGATGCCCGGCTTCACCGCGCCGAAGCTGCTGTGGGTCGCGAAGCACGAACCCGACGTGTTCGCGGCGACCGCGTGCGTGCTAATGCCGAAGGACTACCTGCGGTTCCGGCTGACGGGCGCGAAAGTGTCCGATCCGTCGGACGCGGCCGGCACGCTGTGGCTCGACGTCGCACGCCGCGACTGGTCCGATGCGCTGCTCGCCGCGTGCGGGATGACGCGCGAACAGATGCCGCGCATCGTCGAAGGCAACGCGCCGTCCGGCACGCTGCGCGCGGACGTCGCGCGCGAGCTCGGGCTGTCCGAGGCCGTGCTGGTCGCGGGCGGCGGCGGCGACAACGCGACGAGCGCGCTCGGCATCGGCGCGATCCACGCGGGCGACGGCTTCGTGTCGCTCGGCACGTCGGGCGTGCTGAGCGTGGTCGGCGACCGCTTCATGCCGAATCCCGCGTCGGCCGTGCATGCGTTCTGCCATGCGATTCCCGATCGCTGGCAACTGATGAGCGTCGTGCTGTCGGCCGCGAGCTGCCTGCGCTGGGTGTGCAAGCTGACCGGCACCGACGAACCCGCGCTGCTCGCCGAAGTCGAGGCGCTCGACCCCGATGCGCTCGCGGCGGCCCCGCTGTTCCTGCCCTACCTGTCCGGCGAACGCACGCCGCACAACGATCCGTACGCGCAGGGCGTGTTCTTCGGGATGACGCACGCGACCGAGCGCGCGCATCTCGGGTACGCGGTGCTCGAAGGCGTGACGCTCGGCCTCGCCGACGGCCTCGACGCGCTGCACGCGGCCGGCGTCGAAACCGACCAGTTGTCGCTGATCGGCGGCGGCGCGCGCAGCGCGTTCTGGGCGCAACTGATCGCGGACGCGCTGAACGTCCGCACGCGCCAGATCGGCGGCGGCGAAACGGGCGCGGCGCTCGGCGCGGCACGGCTCGGCTGGCTGGCCGCCGGCGGCGATCCGCATACGGTGCTGACCAAGCCGCCGGTGCGCGCCGAATACGCACCGGACGCCGCCCGCCATGCGCGGCTGCGCGAACGCCTCGATGCGTTCCGCACGCTGTACCGCCACGTGCGGCCGCTGTACGAGCCGTCGCGCGCACGGCTCGCGTAGGCGCCGCGCTCGCGCGGGCCGCCGCCGGCCGCGCGCGCGACATGCGTTACAGTGGATGCCGTCATGCGGCCCGCCGGCCGGCCTGCGGGGCGGCCCCCCCGATCCGATCCGAACCGAATCGCTATCGTGTCCAAGTCCTCAGAAAAACTCGATCTCGCCACGCGCGCCGCGTGGCTCTATTACGTCGCGGGCGACACGCAGAACGAAATCGCCGAAAAGCTGCAGGTGTCGCGCCCCGTCGCGCAGCGCCTCGTCGCGTTCGCGGTCGAGAAGAACCTGATCCGCGTACGCGTCGACCATCGGCTCGCCGATTGTCTCGACCTCGGCGCGCAACTGTCGAAACGCTACGGCCTCGCGATGTGCGAAGTCGTGCCCGTCGACGCCGACGCGCCCGACGCGATCGACCGCAAGCTCGCGGTCGCCGGCGCGCAGGTGATGGAGCGCTACCTGAACGAAACGCGGCCGATGGTGATCGCGGTCAGCAGCGGCCGGACGCTGAAGGCCGCGGTCGCGCAGATCGCGCAGATCGATCGCCCGCAGCACCGGCTCGTGTCGATGGTCGGCGCGATCGCGGCCGACGGTTCGTCGAACCGCTACGACGTCGCGCAGTACATCTCCGAGAAAACCGGCAGCAAGCATTTCCTGCTGCCCGCGCCGCTGTTCGCCGACAGCGACGCCGAGCGCGCGCAGTGGTGCAATCATCGGCTGTATCGGATCGTCGAGGCGCTGTCCGGCGAGGCCGACGTCGCGTTCGTCGGGATCGGCAACATCGGCCCGCACTGCCCGCTCTACGAGGACGGCTTCATCACCGAACAGGAGCGCGACGAGATGACCGCGCTCGGCGCGGTGGCCGAGCTGCTCGGCGTGCCGATCGACGCGCAGGGCACGCGGATCACCGTGTCGACGAGCGCGCGCGTGACGAGCGTCGCGCTCGCCACGCCGCCGAAGCGGCCGACGATCGCGTTCGCCGGCGGCCCGAGGAAACACGACGCGGTGATCGCCGCGTTGCGCGGCGGCTGGCTGTCGGGCCTCGTCACCGACGAAGCGTGCGCGCGCGCCGCGCTCGCCGCGAAGGCGGCCTGACGCCGCCATAGATCCTGCGCGGCGCTCGGCCGTACCGGCATTGCTTCGCGCTACCGCGGGGGAGGTATGATCGACGCGCAAACCGCCGAACACCGACGCGTCACGCCGCCTTCGCGTGCACGCTCAACCGCCGGAACGCCTGCCCGTTTTCGTCGAACAGATGACAGTGCTCGGCCTGCGCATGCACGCGCAACGCGTCGCCGGTGCGATACGTATCGAGCGGCGGAATCCGCGCGATCAGCCCATCCGGCGCGACGGCCGACTCCGCATACAGATACGCGGCGTCGCCGAGCGACTCGACGGCCATCGTCCGCGCGGCGACGCCCGGCGCCGCCGCATCGACCAGCAGGTGCTCGGGCCGCACGCCGACGGTCACCGCCGCGCCGCTCTGCAGCCCCGCCGCGTCCACCGCGACACGCTGCGTCTCGCCGCTGTCGAACCGCACGAGCACGCCGCCCGCATCGGCCGATTCGACCGTGCCCTTCAGGAAGTTCATCTTCGGCGAGCCGATGAAGCCCGCGACGAACTGGTTCGCCGGCGCGTGATACAGCGCGTTCGGCGTGCCGACCTGCTGCACCGCGCCGCCCGACAGCACGACGATCTTGTCGGCGAGCGTCATCGCCTCGACCTGGTCGTGCGTCACGTAGATCATCGTCGTCTTCAGCTCGTCGTGCAGCCGCGCGAATTCCAGGCGCATCTTCACGCGCAGCGCGGCGTCGAGGTTCGACAGCGGCTCGTCGAACAGGAACACCTTCGGCTTGCGCGTGATCGCGCGGCCGATCGCGACGCGCTGCCGCTGGCCGCCCGACAGCTGCTTCGGCTTGCGGTCGAGCAGGTGGTCGATGTGGAGGATCTTCGCGGCCTGCTTCACGGCCTGGTCGATCTCGGGCTTCTTCGCGCCCGCGAGCTTCAGGCCGAACGCCATGTTGTCGTACAGCGTCATGTGCGGGTACAGCGCATACGACTGGAACACCATCGCAATGCCGCGCTTCGCGCTCGGCACGTCGTTGACCTTCGCGCCGTCGATCAGCAGGTCGCCGTTCGAGATGTCCTCGAGCCCGGCGATCATCCGCATCAGCGTGGATTTGCCGCAGCCGCTCGGGCCGACGAACACGACGAATTCGCCGTCGGCGATGTCGAGGTTCACGTTGCGCAGCACTTCGGTGTCGTCGTAGCGCTTCGCGATGTTGCGCAGGAGCACGCTTGCCATGATCTGTCTCCGTTCGTTCGTGATGCGCCGCATCGAGCGGCGCGCATTCGTTCCTGATTGCTAGTTCGGCAGCACCGCGCCCGTCGCCTGCCAGCGCGCGACGTAGCCGGGCAGCTCGTGCATGTCGTCGAATACGTGACGCGCGCCGATGCCGCGGAGCGCGTCGATCTGGGCCGCCGATGCGTGCCCGCCGCCGATGAAGCCGAGCACGGTCATGCCGGCCGCGGCCGCGGCGGTGATGCCGGTCACGCTGTCCTCGACGACGAGGCATTGCGCGGGCACCGCGCCGAGCGTGCGCGCGGCCGCGAGATACACGTCCGGCGCGGGCTTCGGCCGCGCGACCGAATCCGCGCAGAACAGCCGGTCGCCGAAGAAGCGCGCGAGGCCGGTGCGCGCGAGCGCCGCCTCGACGTATGCGCGATAGCTGTTGCTCGCGCAGGCCGTCGTCAGGTCGATCGCGGCCAGCGCCGCATCGATGCCGTCGACCATCGGCGCATTCACGGCCGCGGCCTCGACCGCGCGGCGGATCGCGTCGATATCGTCGTGCGTCAGCGTCCGGCCGACCGCCTCGGACGCACCGGCCAGCACGCGCTCGATGCGCAGCCCGAGCAGCGGCATCACGGCCGGCCGCGCATCGACGCCCGGCCAGCGCGCATCGAGTTCGCGCACGATCACGTCGGCGGCGACGGCCTCGCTGTCGATCAGCACGCCGTCGCAATCGCAGATCAGCACGTTCATGCCGTGACCGACCGCGCCTTTGCTTGCGCCGCTCACTTGACCGCCCCGAACGTGAGTCCGCGCACCAACTGCTTCTGCGACAGCCAGCCGACGATCAGGATCGGCGCGACCGCGAGCAGCGACGCGGCGGACAGCTTCGCCCAGAACAAGCCTTCGGGGCTCGAATACGACGCGATGAACACGGTCAGCGGCGCGGCGTTCGAGCTCGACAGGTTGATGCTCCAGAACGCCTCGTTCCACGACAGGATCACGAGCAGCAGCGCGGTGGACGCGAGCCCCGGCAGCGCCATCGGCATCAGCAGGTAGACGATCTCCTGCCACGTCGACGCGCCGTCGATGCGCCCGGCCTCCAGGATGTCCTTCGGGATCTCGTTGAAGTACGTGAAGGTCATCCACACCGCGATCGGCAGGTTGATCAGCGTGTAGACGATCACGAGCCCCGACACCGTATCGAGCAGCCCCGCGTTCTTCCAGAGCAGATAGATCGGCACCAGCACGCCGACCGACGGCATCATCTTCGTCGACAGCATCCACAGCAGCACCTTCTGCGTGCGGTGGTTCGGGAAGAACGCCATCGCGTACGCGGCCGGCACCGCGAACAGCAGCGAGATCAGCGTGACGCCGGCCGAGATCAGCACCGAATTCCACGCGAACGCGAAGTAGTTGCTGCGCGCGAACACCTCGCGGAAGCTGTCGAGCGTCGGCATGAACAACAGCGACGACGCGTACGCCTGCTGCTCCGTCTTGAACGCGGTGATCGCCATCCAGAAGATCGGGAAGAACAGCAAGAGCGCGATCAGCCATGCGAGCGCGCCGGGCAGCGCGCGCCGCACGAGGTCGAACACGGCCGGCGTGCGCCGGCCTGCCAGGGTCAGGTCGCTCATTTTTCGTACTCCCCCTTCAGGTTGCGCGCGAGCATCCGCACGAGGAAGAACGACACGACGTTCGCGACCACGACGGCGATGATGCCGCCCGCGGACGCAAGGCCGACGTCGAACTGCTGCAGGCCGAGCGCGTAGATCAGGTAAGACAGGTTGGTCGTCGCATCGCCGGGGCCGCCGCCCGTCGTCGTGTAGATTTCCGCGAAGATCGACAGCAGGAAGATCGTCTCCATCATCACGACCACGGCGATCGCGCGCTTCAGATGCGGCAGCGTGATGTAGAAGAACATCGCGATCGGACCGGCGCCGTCGATGCGCGCGGCTTCCTTCTGCTCCTGGTCGAGCGACTGGATCGCGGTGAACAGGATCAAAAACGCGAACGGCAGCCACTGCCATGCGACGATGATGATCACCGCGGTCAACGGGTAATCGGCGAACCAGTCGATCGGCGTCATCCCGAGCGCGCGCATCGCGTTCGCGACGAGCCCGTACACCGGATGCAGGATCATGTTCTTCCAGATCAGCGCGGAGACGGTCGGCATCACGAAGAACGGCGCGATCGCGAGCAGGCGCGCGACGCCCTGCCCGTAGAACTTGCGGTCGAACAGCACGGCCATCAGCACGCCGCCGACCACCGTGATCGCGAGCACCGCGCCGATCAGCACGAGCGTGTGCCAGATCGCGGGCAGGAACGACGGATCGGTCGCGAGGAAGCGATAGTTGTCGAACCCGGCGAAGCCCTTCACGTCCGGGTTCAGCAGGTTGTAGCGCGAGAACGAATACCAGATCGTCATCGCGAGCGGAATCGACATCCACAGCAGCAGCACCGCGACGGACGGCGACACGAGCCAGCTCGCGCCGCCGCGCGCGCGGCGCGGCGCGCCGGGCGGCGACGACGCGTCGCCGACCGACGGCGCGTGAGCGTGACTCAGGGGAAGACGCAGGTGACGCATGATCGGAGTCCCTCCGGTTGATGCGCGGGCGCGAACGGCGTGCCCGCCTGTCAGCGTCGCCGGCCCGCGCCGCGTGCCACGGCGCACGATGCGGGCCGCGCGACGGCTTGCGCGTTACTTCTTGTAGCCGGCCTGCCGCACCGCGCGGTCGGCGGCGGCCTGGCCGGCGGCGAGCGCCTGGTCGACCGACATCTGGCCCGCGACCGCGCCCGCGATCGACTGGCCGACCACCGTGCCGAACGACTGGAATTCAGGAATCCCGACGTACTGCACGCCCGTGTACGGCACCTTCTTCAGCGACGGGTCGTTCGGGTCGGCCGTCTCGATCGCCTTCAGCACGAAGTCCGAGAACGGCGCGGCGGCCTTGTACTCGGCGCGCTGATACGTCGACGTGCGCGTGCCCGGCGGCACCGACGCCCAGCCTTCGTCCTTGCCGACCATCTCGATGTACTGCTTCGACGTCGCCCATGCGATGAACTTGCGCGCGGCGTCCTGCTGCTTCGACGTCTTCGGCACGGCCAGCGCCCACGCCCACAGCCAGTGCGAGCCCTTCGGCGTCGCGGCGACCGGCGCGGCCGCGAAGCCGATCTTGTCGGCCACCTGCGACTGCTGCTTGTTGTAGAGCATCCCGGCCGCGACCGTCGCGTCGATCCACATCGCGCACTTGCCGGACGCGGTCAGCGTCAGGTTCTCGTTGAAGCCGTTCGAGCTCGCGCCCGGCGGGCCGTTCTTCTTCAGCAGGTTCACGTAGAAATTGATCGCCTTCTTCCATTCGGGCGACGTGAGCTGCGCGTTCCAGTTCTCGTCGAACCAGCGCCCGCCGAACGTGTTCACGACCGTCGACACGTACGCCATGTTCTCGCCCCAGCCGGCCTTGCCGCGCAGGCAGATCCCGTAGGTGCCCTTCGACTTGTCGGTCAGCTTGTCCGCGAATTCGGCGATCTGGTCGTAGGTCGGCTGGTCGGGCATCTTCAGCCCCTTCGCCGCGAACAGGTCCTTGCGGTAGAACGTCATCGAGCTTTCGACGTAGAACGGCAGCGCGTAGAGCTGGCCGTTGTACGACAGGCTGTCGCGCGCGGTCTTCACGATGTCGTTCAGGTCGTAGTCGGCGGGCAGGCCCGTGATCGGCGCGAGCCAGCCGCGCTTGCCCCACTGCGGCGTTTCATAGGTGCCGATCGCCATCACGTCGAACTGGCCGCTGCCGGTCGTGATGTCGGTCGTCGCGCGCTGGCGCAGCACGTTCTCCTCGAGGATCACCCAGTTCAGCTTGATGTCCGGGTTCGCCTTCTCGAACGCCGGCGACAGCTTCTTCAACTCGATCATGTCGGGGTTGTTCAGCGTCGCGATCGTCAGCGTGCCGGCGGACGCCGCGCACGCCGCCGTCGCGAGCGCGGCAGAGGCGAAACAGCGTGCGGCGGCGTCGAGCATCTTTCGTTGCATGGCATGTCTCCTGTGATTGTTCGAAATGTCGTCGGTCTTGCGTCGGTGTTGCGTGGTTTCCTTCGCGGCCCGTCATGCCGGCCGCTGCATCCCGCACGCGCGCGCATAGTGCGCGATCACGTCGCGTATCCGGTGGCGCACCCAAGCGCGCGGCTCCTTCGCGAGGCCGCCCGCGCGGCACGCCGCGTAGACGTCCGGCAGCCACTGCGCGACGAGCGTTTCCGGCACCGGCTGCCGCGCGAGGTTGCCGAACAGCTGCTCGACCGCGGCCGCGACGGCCGGCTGCAGCCAGTAATAGCGGATGCGGTCGCTGTAGCTGAACTGGCGCGCGAGCCGCTGCGCGGTCTCGTCGCCGCGGTAGTACGGCGCCCAGTGTTCGGGCTGCGCGCGCATCGCCGCATCGACGACGTCGCGCAACCGCGAGCGCTGCGCGACGTCGTCGATCAGCGCGTCCTCGATGAACGTCAGCGCGAACAGCGCCTCGCGCAGCGCGAACGTCAGCGCGGGGCCGACCTTCAGCACCGCGAAGTGGTCGCGCACGAGCGCGGCGAGCGCGTCTTCGGTCTGATAATCGGTCGAATGCGCTTCGAACACGAGGCGCGGTGTCTGCAGGATACTCGCGCCGAGCGACGCCGCCTTGGCGCTGTCGTAATCGAGCACGTGGCGATCGTCGAAATCGACGCCCGGCTGCGCGACGATCGCGACGACGCGCGTCCACGCGTCGTCGAGCCCGGCCGCCGAGAACGCGTGGCGGTGCGCGTCGAGCGTCGCCGCGATGCTGTCGCTGCGCGTGACCTCGATCCGCGCGATCGCGTCGTCGCCAGCGTCGTTGCCAGCCTCGCCGCTCACCTCGCCACCCGGCGTCGGCACCTCGGTGCCGATCACGTAGACGGGCGCGATTCCGGCGCGCGCCGCCGCGTCTTCCGCGACGCGGCACAGCTCGGCCGCGCGCGCGGCGATCGTGCGATCGTCGAGCCGCGCCGGATCGTCCGCGCACGCCATGCTCGCGTCGAGATGGATCTTTTCGAAACCGGCTTCGACGTAGGCCGCGACCATCGCACCGGCCTCGCGCATCGCATCGGCCGCGCGGCGGTGCCGCCACGGGTTCGGGCCGAGATGGTCGCCGCCGAGCACGAGCGCCGACGGCGCGAGCCCGCAGCGCGCGGCGATCTCATCGACGTCGCGGCGAAAATCCGCCGGCGTCATGCCCGTATAACCGCCGAGATGGTTCACCTGATTGCAGGTCGCCTCGATCAGCAGCGGCGAGCCGTCCGCGCGCGCGGCTTCGCACGCGGCCTCCAGCACGAGCCGGTGCGCGCTGCAGATCGAATAGATGCCGCGCTGCGCGTCCGCGCGGTTCGCGTCGAAGATCATCCGCAGCACGGTGCCTGCATGCGCGGTGCGCGTGCGCTCGGCAACGGTCGTCAGGCCGGACATGCGATACCTCGTTCGGTCAGGAAGCGGTCGATCTCGGCCGCGCTGCTGTTGCCTTCCATCGGGCCGCGCCGCGTGACCGCGATCGCGCCGGCCGCGTTCGCGCGGCGCAACGCGACGTCGATCGCCATGCCCGCGACGAGGCTCGCGACCAGCGTGCCGCCGAAGCAGTCGCCGGCGCCGGTCGGATCGACTTCGTCGACCGGATAAGCCTGCGCGTCGACGCGGTTCGCACGATCGAATGCGACGCTGCCTTGCGCACCGCGTTTGAGCACGACACGCTCGAGCAGCGGATGCGTCGCGAGCAGCCCGGCGATCGCGCGCTCGGCCGGCTGCGGCCCGCAGAAGAACGGCAGGTCGGCTTCGCTCGGCAGGAACAGGTGGCACGCGGCGAGCATCTCGTCGAGGGCCGCGCGCATCGGGCGAAAGCTCAGCATTTCGGGCCGCACGTTCGGATCGAACGACACCTTGGCTCCCGCGCGCGCGGCCTCGATCACGCCGCGCTGCACGGCCGCGATCGCCGATTCGCTCGTCAGCGACGAGCCCATCACGTGGAAATAGCGGCAGCCGTCGAACATCGCGGTGTCGACGTCGGACGCATCGACGCATGCCGCGGCACTGGTCGACAGCGTGAAGACGAAACTGCGCGAGCCGTCGTCGCGATACGCGACGAACGCGGTGCCGGTCGGCCGTGCGACGCGGCGAATGCGGGCGACGTCCACGCCGTCGCGGGCGAGCCGCGCGACGATCGCATCGCCGAACGCGTCTCGGCCGACGCAGCCCGCATATGCGACGCGCGCGCCGAGCCGCGCGGCCTGGTCGGCGAAGATCGCCGGCGCGCCGCTCGGGAACGGGCCGGCGAAGAGTCCCGGCACATCGAAGCCCTGGCCGCGCTCGGCGGCGACGAATTCGGCCAGCAGTTCGCCGGCGACGACGATCTCGGCCATCATGCGAGCCCTCCTCGTTCGACGGCGGCCGCGGCGTGCGGCGCTGCCGCCGCGTAGCGGGCCGGCTCGCGAACGGCGCGTGCGAGCGGCGGCATTTTCAGCTCATCCAGTTGCCGCCGTCGACGTTCAACGTCTGGGCGGTGATGTAGTCGGCATCGGCCGACGCGAGGAACAGCGCGGCGCCCGTCAGGTCGCCCGGCACGCCCATGCGGCCGAGCGGCACGGCTTCGCCCACGAGCCGCTTCTTCTCGCCGAGCGGCCGGTTCTCGTAGCGCGCGAACAGCGCATCGACCTGTTCCCACATCGGCGTGTCGACCACGCCCGGCGCGATGCCGTTCACGTTGATCCGGTGCGGCGCGAGCGCGAGCGCGGCCGACTGCGTATAGCTGATCACCGCGGCCTTGGTCGCGCAGTAGTGCGAAACGAGCGCCTCGCCGCGACGGCCGGCCTGCGACGACATGTTGACGATCTTGCCGCCGCGCCCCTGCTCGACCATGCGTTGCGCGACCGCCTGCATCAGGAAGAACAGCCCTTTCACGTTGACCGAGAACAGCCGGTCGAACACGTCCCACGATTCGTCGAGGAGCGGGCGCATGTCGAACAGCGCCGCGTTGTTGAACAGGATGTCGACGCCGCCGAAGCGCTCGACCGCCGTCGCGACGATCCGCTCGATGTCGTCGCGGCGCGTGACGTCGGCGGTGACGGCCACCGCGCGGCCGGGGTTGGCCTCGATCAGCCGCGCGAGCGAGCCGCCCGCCGGCTTCACGTCGACGAGCACGCAGCGCGCGCCCTCGTCCAGATAGCGTTGCGCGACCGCCTCGCCGATGCCGCTTGCGGCGCCCGTCAGGATCGCGACCTTGTCTTCCAGTCTCACTGGCTGTCTCCGGTTCGTTCTGTTGCATGCCGGTCGCGAAGTGAGCGAACGCTCGGCGACCGATCAATTGCTCTGTTAGTGATCGAATGATCGGATACGCGATACGCGCTGTCAAGACGACGTGACGGCTTTCTATGACGCGCTGCGGCACGGCGGCGCACGACGACGCCTCGCCGCGCCCGCACGGCAAGGCGCGGCGCGCACGGTGCGACGCAGTGGCATCGGCGGCGACGGGAACGGAGCGAGGACGGAAAACGGAATTCGCGCTGCACGGTGCGGCGATACGTTATATCATCGCGATACTGTGTTTCATCGCCTGCTTCACGCCATGGCTACCTCATCGTCCATTGACGCCCGGCTGTCCCGGGCCGACGCATTCGCCGCCGAGCACGGGCTCGCGTGGACGCCGCTGCGCCGCCAGGTCTACGAACGCGTGCTGGCCGCGCAGCGCCCGATCGGCGCGTACGACCTGCTCGCCGAACTCGAACCGCAACGCGGCCGCGTGCCGCCGACCACCGTCTACCGCGCGCTGGATTTCCTCGTCGAGCACGGCTTCATTCACCGGATCGAATCGAAGAACGCGTTCTTCGCGTGCTGCGAGATCGGCGTGCCGCACGAAGGCCAGTTCCTGATCTGCGATTCGTGCGGCGACACCGTCGAGATTCCCGGCGGCGACCTCGCGAAGCAGTTGTCCGCGAGCGAGCCCGCGCACGGGTTCGAAGTCCACCATCAGGTCGTCGAGCTGAGCGGCCTGTGCGGGCATTGCAAGCGCAAGCCCGCGCAGCGCTGACGCCGAATCGCGCGGCGTACGCGCCGCCCTTCCAACGAGGAGTTCCATGTCCATTGCCCTGAAGCGCGCGCCGCGGCGCGCCCTGTCGCCTGTCCGCTGGTTGGCCGCCGCCGTCGCCGCGCTGTCGTTCGCCGCGCCCGTGGTCGCGCAGGCCGCGCCCGTCAACGTCGTCGCCGCGGAGAATTTCTACGGCGACGTCGCGTCGCAGATCGGCGGCCGCCACGTCGCAGTCACCAGCATCCTCAGCAATCCGGATCAGGATCCGCACCTGTTCGAAGCGAGCCCGAAGACGGCTCGCGCGCTCCAGCACGCGCAGGTCGTGATCTACAACGGCGCCGATTACGATCCGTGGATGGGCAAGCTGCTCGGCGCGTCGAAACAGGCGAAGCGCGCGACGATCGTCGTCGCCGATCTCGTCGGCAAGAAGGCCGGCGACAACCCGCACCTCTGGTACGACCCGGCGACGATGCCGGCGGCCGCACGCGCGATCGCGGCCGAACTCGGCCGCGCCGACCCGGCGAACAAGGCCGAGTACGACGCGAACCTGCAGAAATTCGTCGAGTCGCTGAAACCCGTCGACGACAAGATCGCCGCACTGCGCGCGAAGTACAAGGGCGTGCCCGTGACGGCCACCGAGCCCGTATTCGGCTATATGTCCGACGCGATCGGCCTCGACATGCGCAACCAGCGCTTCCAGCTCGCGACGATGAACGACACCGAGGCGAGCGCGCAGGACGTCGCCGCGTTCGAGAACGACCTGCGCAAGAAGCAGGTACGCGCGCTGATCTACAACAGCCAGGCCGAGGAACCGATGACCAGGCGCATGCTGAAGATCGCGCGCGACGGCGGCGTGCCGACCGTCAGCGTCACCGAGACGCAGCCGGCCGGCAAGACCTTCCAGCAATGGATGACCAGCCAGCTCGACGCGCTCGGCAACGCGCTTTCGGCCGGCAAGTAACCGACAACCGTCACGACATGACCGCCACTCCCCACGCCCTCGCAGTCGATCGCGTCACGCTCGAACTGGGCGGCCGCACGATCCTGCGCGACGTCAGCTTCTCGATCGAGCCCGGCGAATTCGTCGGCGTGCTCGGGCCGAACGGCGCGGGCAAGACGACGCTGATGCGCGCGGTGCTCGGCCTCGTCCCCGTGTCGGCCGGCACGCTGTCGGTCGGCGGCGTGCCGGTCGCGCGCGGCAACGCGTCGATCGGCTACATGCCGCAGATCAGGAGCGGCCTCGCGAACCGCCGGATGCGCGGCTACGATTTCGTCGCGATGGCCGCCGACGGCCATCGCTGGGGCCTGCCGCACACGAATGCGGCCACGCGCCGCGACGTCGATCGCGTGCTCGATCTCGTCGGCGGCCCGTCGCTCGCGCGCCGGCCGCTGTCCGAACTGTCCGGCGGCGAACGGCAGCGCCTGCTGCTCGCGCAATGCCTGCTCGGCAACCCCAAGCTGCTGCTGCTCGACGAGCCGCTGATCAGCCTCGACCCGAACCATCAGCGCGGCGTCGTCGAACTCGTGCGCAACGTGCAGCGCGAGCTCGGCATCACCGTGCTGTTCTCCGCGCACGAACTGAATCCGCTGCTGAACGCGCTCGACCGCGTGCTGTATCTCGGCAACGGCGTGGCCGCGCTCGGCACCGTCGACGAGGTGATCACGAAGCCCGTGCTGTCGCGGCTCTATGGATCACCGATCGACGTGATGCGCGTGAACGGCAAGATCTTCGTGATGTCGGGCGACGTCGAAATCGAGAAGCACGATCACGAACACGAGGACGACGACGGGCACTCGCACGGCGGCAGCCACGGCCATCACCACCACGGACACGCTCATCCCGGGCATTCGCACGATGTTTGAATACGACTTCATGATCAACGCGTTCGCCGCGTCGGGAATCGTCGCGGTGCTCGCGGGCATCGTCGGCTACTTCCTGGTGCTGCGCGGGCAGACCTTCGCGGGCCACGCGCTGTCGCACGTCGGCTTCACCGGCGCGACGGGCGCGGTGCTGCTCGGCATCTCGCCGATCTGGGGGATGGTCGGCTTCACGCTCGCGGCCGGGGTCGGGATGGGCGCGCTCGGCGAAAGACTCGCGGGCCGCGACGTCGCGATCGGCGTGATCCTGTCCGGCGCGCTCGGCTTCGGCCTGCTGTTCCTGCATTTCTATACGTCGTTCGCGACGCAGGTCACCGCGCTGCTGTTCGGCAACGTGCTCGCGGTCAGTCACGACACGCTCGCGGTGCTCGCGGGCATCGGGGCCGTGAGCCTCGCCGCGCTCGCGCTGATCGCGCGGCCGCTGCTATTCGCATCGCTGCAGCCCGAGCTGGCCGAGGCCAAGGGCGTGTCGCTGCGCACGGTGTCGATGCTGTTCCTGGCGGTGTGCGCGCTCGCGGTGGCCGCGGCGACGCAGATCGTCGGCGTGCTGCTCGTGTTCACGCTGCTGGTCGGGCCGGCCGCGGCCGCGCAGAACGTGTCGACGCGGCTGTCGACGGGCGTGCTGCTCGCCGCGCTGTTCGCGCTGTTCGAAGCGTGGGCCGGCATCGTGCTCGCGTATTACACGGATTGGCCGACGAGTTTCTGGATTACGGCGTTGTCGGCGATGGTGTATGGGGCGAGCTTGTTGCGCAGGCCCGGGTGACGCGCCAAGCCTGTCGCCGAAGTCACAGGCTCGCTTTCCATGCGCATGCGCCCGTTGCCGCGAGAATCAGGACGCTGACCCAAGGTTTACGGCCGGCGGCCCCGGATCTCGCGAGCAACACGACTTGAGTGACGGCAACGACGATCAGGAACACATATGCGGCAAGCCTCCGGTCGCCCGCTTCGTCGTGGATTGCACCGATTGCGACCGATGGATCAATTTCATGCATCCACGCGTACTGGTTCCCGGTAATCGCAAGGACAACAAGCAAGCCGATGACACACACGGCATGAATGGCGAAATGGATTAGACGAGTCATGTCGGTCCCGTAAGCATTACTGCATGAGCCGAACGAAACGTTGCCAGTGCTTAACGATAAAATCACCATAGCTGGTATTTTTTCTGATCTGCTCAAGAGATAATCCGCTTCCTCGATTGTAGCGAGCCCCGATGATTCGAAGCTGATCGACCGAAAATGGAAATTCGAATCCGTCACGTTCCGCCAATTGCCGGAGATGACGTGCAACTAGATCGATATTGAAGATATCGCGCTGAAGGCAATCGGCCAGACCTCTGAATTGCGAGGCGGACATTTTTAACGGATCCACTCCGAGTGTTTGTGCCGCCGTGCGAAGCTGCATGCTGACGGGACCAAATGACGTCATCGCAGGATGACGCGTGAGTGTCAGATGCTTGTCGACGAATGGTGGACCGCTCCAGTCGAACGCGCGCACCTCGAATGCAACGCGATCGATGAATTCCGGGTCTCCGCCAACCTCGATCCAGCACACGCCTGCGAGCATTTCCGGGGGCAAGCTGTTTCGCCCTGCTGCTGCCCTGATATACGGCTTGTTGTACAAGACCCAGGCATCCTTGAACTTCTGGATATACTTCACACCACCATTCCATCGTTCAGGAACAAGCTTCCACGCAAACAGATTGATCAACCCCCAGCTCGGGGAGTTATTTGATACTTCGCAAACCATTTCCGCCATCCGAAATAACCTCTCGCTTGAATAACTATCTCAACAACTAAATTGTTGGCCATTATTGAGCGAGACTATTCGATCGGCCATAGAACTCGTACGAATTTTCGGCGATATGCGGTGCTTGTTGGCGAATGCTACTTCACGCCTGCGATGCAGCATGCCGTCAATGTGGAGATCGCCGATGCTTCAAAGTACTTGCGTGACCTTCCGGAATGCGCGCGGGTCTGCCTGTTCATGCTTGCAAATGGTTTCCCGAGGTCCATTCCAGCGGCATGGCTCGCCTTGCGTACCTGACGACGAATGACGCGCCACGTCGCCCGATGAAGTGCAACGACGTGGCGTCAGAGACTACTCACCGCGCAAGCACACGCGCATGATGCGCGAGGTGATCGGCGATGAACGTCGAGATGAAGTAGTACCCGTGGTCGTAGCCCGGATGGCGACGCAGCGTCAGCGGCTGGCCCGCCTTCGCACACGCGGCTTCGAACACGTCCGGGTTCAACTGGTTCGCGAGAAACTGATCGGCGAGACCTTGATCGACGAGAATCCCTTCCGCGAACTTCGGCGCATCCGCGCGCGCGACGAGCTCGCTCGCGTCGTGGTGCTTCCATGCGTCGCGATCGGCGCCGAGATAGCCGGAGAACGCCTTCTCGCCCCACGGGCAGCGCGTCGGCGCGGCGATCGGCGCGAACGCCGACACCGACCGGTACAGGCCCGGATGACGCAACGCGAGCGTCAGCGCACCGTGCCCGCCCATCGAGTGGCCGAAGATGCCGAGCCGCGCGCCGTCGATCGGCAGCTCGGCCACGACGAGCTCGCGCAGCTCACTCGTCACGTACGACTCCATCCGGTAATGTGTCGACCACGGCGCTTCGGTCGCGTCGACGTAGAAACCCGCGCCGACGCCGAAATCCCACGCATCCGTCTCGCCCGGCACGCCCGCGCCGCGCGGGCTCGTATCGGGCATCACGAGCGCGATCCCGTGCTGCGCCGCGTATTGCTGCGCGCCGGCCTTGATCGCGAACGTCTCGTCGGTGCACGTGAGCCCCGCGAGATAGAACAGCGCCGGCACGCGCTGTTGCGCGGCCTGCGGCGGCAGGTACACCGAGAACTTCATCGGCAGGCCGATGGCCGCCGAATCGTGACGGTAGAAACGCTGCTCGCCGCCGTGGCACGCATGCGAGGAAACGAGTTCGAGCATGGCGGCGCGCTCCCGGTCAGTACAGCACGACCGAGCGGATCGACTCGCCGGCCTTCATCAGGTCGAAGCCTTCGTTGATCCGCTCGAGCGGCAGCGTGTGCGTGATCAGGTCGTCGATGTTGATCTTGCCTTCCATGTACCAGTCGACGATCTTCGGCACGTCGGTGCGCCCGCGCGCGCCGCCGAATGCCGAGCCTTTCCACTCGCGGCCCGTCACCAGCTGGAACGGACGCGTGCTGATTTCCTCGCCCGCCGCCGCCACGCCGATGATGAACGACTGGCCCCAGCCCTTGTGCGTGCATTCGAGCGCCTGGCGCATCAGCTTCACGTTGCCGACGCATTCGAACGAGTAGTCGGCGCCGCCGTCGGTCAGCTGCACGATGTGGTCGACGACGTTCTCGACTTCGTTCGGGTTGATGAAGTGCGTCATCCCGAACTTCTTCGCGAGCTCGACGCGCTTCGGGTTGATGTCGACGCCGATGATCTTGTCCGCGCCGACCATCTTCGCGCCCTGGATCACGTTCAGGCCGATCCCGCCGAGGCCGAACACGACGACGTTCGCGCCGGCCTCGACCTTCGCCGAGTACACGACCGCGCCCACGCCCGTCGTCACGCCGCAGCCGATGTAGCAGATCTTGTCGAACGGCGCGTCCTCGCGCACCTTGGCCACCGCGATTTCCGGCACGACGATGTAGTTCGAGAACGTCGACGTACCCATGTAGTGGAACAGCGGCTTGCCGTCGAGCGAGAAGCGCGACGTCGCGTCGGGCATCAGGCCCTTGCCCTGCGTCGCGCGGATCTTCTGGCACAGGTTGGTCTTGCGCGACAGGCAGAACTTGCACTCGCGGCATTCGGGCGTGTAGAGCGGAATCACGTGGTCGCCCTTGCGCACCGTGCCGACGCCGGGGCCGACGTCGACCACCACGCCCGCGCCTTCATGGCCAAGGATCGCCGGGAAGATCCCTTCCGGATCGGCGCCCGACAGCGTGTAGTAGTCGGTGTGGCAGATGCCCGTCGCCTTCACTTCGATCAGCACTTCGCCGGCGCGCGGCCCTTCGAGATCGACTTCCTCGATCGTCAGCGGCGCACCCGCCTTCCATGCAATCGCGGCTTTCGTTTTCATCGTGTCACTCCTGTGTGTCGGTGAGATCGGCCCGGGCCGGCGTGTCGGTGCCGGCCCGGGACTCATGCAAAGCGATCGAAGCCGTGCCGCGCGGCACGGCGCAAGAATCTCGTGCTCGCCATGATGGCCGCTCCCGGCGCGCGTCGCGTGCGGGAAACGGCCACCGGCTTGCCAGGATGCGTCATCGCTGACGCAAAAGAACAAGTGTTCGAGTTTAAACGCCCGTCGTGAACCATGCATCCGTGCGGGCGTACAGATCGACGAAGCGCGCGTAACGTGCGGCCAGCGGGCGGTCGTCTTGCGGTGCGGCGACGGGCGACGCCGTCGGCGCCAACGCGTGCAACGCGTCTTCACGCCAATGCCCGATCGCGACGCCCGCGAGCAGCGCGGCACCCCGCGTCGCGGCGTTCGGGCAATCGATCGCGTGCAGCGACGCGCCGAGCGCGTCGGCGAGCAACTGGCGCCAGCGCGGATCGACCGAGCCGCCGCCCGCGAGGCGCAGCGTCGCCACCGCGTCGCCGGGGTCGGCGTCGCGGATCGCATCGAGCCCCGCGCGCAACGCGAACGCGACGCCTTCGAACGCGGCGCGCATCATCGCGCCGCGCGTGTCGCCGAGCCCGAGGCCGAGCCAGCCGCCGCGCGCATCGGGGTTCATCCACGGCGAACGCTCGCCGCTCAGGTACGGCAGGAAGCACAGCCGCTCGGACGCCGGCTGCGCGAACGCATCGTCGTACGCATCGGCCCATCGCGCATAGCCGAGCCAACCGCGCACGGATTCGAGCGCGAGCCCGACGTTCTGCATCGCCGCCATCGTGTAATAGCCGCCGCCGGCCGCCGCCCGATAGCGATGCAATCCGCGCCGCGCGGGCGGCAGCGTATCCGCGAGCACGACGATCTGGCCGCCGCTGCCGGTCGTCAGCAGCGCGTCGCCTGCCGCGGCCAGCCCGCTGCCGAGCGCCGCGCAGGCGGTATCGGCCGCGCCTGTCGCGAGCGGCACGCCAGCCGGCAGGCCGAGCGCGGCGGCGGCCTGCGCGCCGAGCACGCCGCAGCGCGCGGTGGACGCACGCACCGGCGCGAAGCGGTCGCCCGGCAGGCCGAGCGCCTCGATCAATGCGCTGTCCCACGCGCCGTCGGGCGTCGCGAGCGCCGTTGCGCACGCGTCGCTCGGATCGGCCGCGACGTCGCCGCCGAGCACGATGCGCAGCCAGTCCTTCGGCTGCACGGCCCAGCGCGCGGCGCGCAGCGCGTCGGGTTCGTGCGTGGCGAGCCAACGCAACAGCGGGCCGGCCATGCCGGGCGCGACGGGATTCGGAGCGACGGGCAATCCGGCGACGGGCATTCCGGCGACGGACACTCCGGCGGCGTGCCGGTCGGCCGCGTCGGCCTCGCGCACCGCGCGTGTGTCCGGCCACAGCAGCGCAGGCCGCACCGGCTCGCCGGCCGCATCGATCAGCACGACGCCATGCATCTGGCCCGAAAAACCGATCGCCGCGACCTGCGCGCGCTCGTCGGCCGGCAGCCGCGCGGCCGCGCGCACGAGCGCCTGCCACCACGTGGCGGGCGCGATTTCCGCCCAGCCAGGCTGCGGCGACGACAACCCGTAAGGTTCGCTCGCGACGGCCCGCTCGACGCCGTCGGCATCGAGCGTGACGAGTTTGACGGAGCCGGTGCCGAGGTCGATTCCGAGCAGGCGCATGACGTGAAGGGAGATTCGGATGAACGGATGTCGATGATAACGGGATCGCGATGCGCGCTCCGGTTTTTGCCGCCGCGCCGACACATCGAACGTGCTGCCGGCCGGGAGATTGACGACGCCGCACCTTGCACGCAAAAGCGGCCGCTCGCGGGTTAACCCGGCACGTTTTCCGTACGCCCTTTTTTGCCACTATGCGGCGCGCCCGATACACACCATAAAGCACCCCATATTTGACAGGGGGGCCGGCGCTATTTTGAAGCGCTATAAAACCGGTACGCGTCACTCCCGCGGCAGTTTCCCGATGATCGCCCCCCCGTTCCATACCGACATGGCATATCGAACCAGCAAAGAACGGAATAGAACCCAGTGCTCTTGTTGCATGGATTCATTCCGAATAACTTCGTATCACCCCGAAAACAAGATCATGGAGTGAGACAGATGCAATCGAACACGGTCCATCCGTGCGATGAGGTGCTGCCGACCGGCAAGCTGGTAACGCTTGGCCTGCAGCACGTCCTCGTCATGTACGCCGGCGCCGTCGCCGTGCCGCTCATCGTCGGCGCGGCGCTCAAGCTGCCGAAAGACCAGATCGCGTTCCTGATCAGCGCCGATCTGTTTTCGTGCGGCATCGCCACGCTGATCCAGACGCTGGGCCTGTGGATCTTCGGGATCCGCCTGCCCGTCATCATGGGCTGCACGTTCGCGGCCGTCGGCCCGATGATCGCGATCGGCACGAACCCCGGCCTCGGCATTCTCGACATCTTCGGCTCGACCATCGCGGCCGGCGTCATCGGCATCGTGCTCGCGCCGATGATCGGCAAGCTGCTGCGGTTCTTCCCGCCGGTGGTGGTCGGCACGGTGATCGCCGTGATCGGGCTGTCACTGATGGAAGTCGGCATCAACTGGGCGGCCGGCGGCGTCGGCAACCCCGAGTACGGCAGCCCCGTCTATCTCGGCCTGTCGCTGCTCGTGCTCACGCTGATCCTGCTGATCAACAAGTACGGC
Organism: Burkholderia sp. AU39826; assembly: GCF_020419965.1. NCBI lineage: Bacteria > Pseudomonadati > Pseudomonadota > Betaproteobacteria > Burkholderiales > Burkholderiaceae > Burkholderia > Burkholderia sp. AU39826. The sequence continues at coordinate 6,427 of NZ_JAIZQG010000029.1, read as the reverse complement.
CGCGGCTTCATCGCGAACATCTCGGTGCTGCTCGGCATCGTCGCCGGCTTCGTGATCGCATTCGCGCTCGGCCGCGTGAACACCGACGGCGTGGCGCATGCGCCGTGGGTCGGCTTCGTGATGCCGTTCCACTTCGGCCTGCCGCACTTCGACCCGCTGTCGATCGTGACGATGGTCACGGTGATGTTCGTCACGTTCATCGAATCGACCGGGATGTTCCTCGCGGTCGGCGACATGGTCGATCGCCCGGTCAACCAGGAGCGCCTCGTGCGCGGTCTGCGCGTCGACGGCCTCGGCACGCTGATCGGCGGCATCTTCAATTCGTTCCCGCATACGTCGTTCTCGCAGAACGTCGGCCTGATCGGCGTGACGGGCGTGAAGAGCCGTTTCGTGTGTGCGACGGGCGGCGTGATCCTCGTGCTGCTCGGCCTGTTTCCGAAGATGGCGCAGGTCGTCGCGTCGGTGCCGCCGTTCGTGCTCGGCGGCGCAGGCATCGTGATGTTCGGGATGGTCGCGGCGAATGGCATCAAGGTGCTGTCGAAGGTCGACTTCGTGAACCACTCGCACAACCTGTTCATCGTCGCCGTGAGCGTCGGCATGGGCCTCGTGCCGGTCGTGTCGCCGCACTTCTTCTCGAAGCTGCCGCCCGCGCTTGCACCGATCCTGCACAGCGGCATCCTGCTCGCATCGGCCACGGCCGTGATCCTGAACATCGTGTTCAACGGCGTGAAGGGCGAAAAGGAGGCGAAGTGCGAGATCCGTCGCGCGGGGCATGATTTCGACGGGCGGCCTGTCGATCTGCATCACTGATCGCGCCGCGCCGGATGATGGCGCGAAGCGGTAACGACGAACGCCACGGCATGCCGTGGCGTTTTGCTTTGAGGATGCGGGGCCACGCGTGATGCTCGCGCGAGCCTGCATCGCGCGGGAAGGCGGTCGCCGGCGGCACGATGCGCCATGTCGACCGACCGCGGATCGGCACAGATTGATGTGATTGGCGTAATTGGTACAAGCGCAACGCGGCGCACGCATCGGCACGACAACGCCTTGTCCGCGCTCGATCCGTCAGCGCAAAAAAACGCCACGGACTTTCGTCCGTGGCGTTCTCGTTTCCGCATACAGCCGGTTCGACACGCAAGCGCGGCAAACCGCGCTCGCCCTTCTCCATGCTTACCCGTTCGCCGCTGCCGACGCAGGCGCCGGCGCGGCCGCCTTGTCGTAGTCGACCGGCGCATCGGGCGCGCGCGGCGCTTCGCCGGCACGCTGGATCCACCCGCCGCCGAGCGCGCGGTACAGGTCGACCAGGTTCGTCCAGCGGGCCAGACGCGCGCTGATCAGCGACTGCTGCGCCGAGTACAGATCCGTCTGCGCGGTCAGCACCGACAGGTAGCTGTCGACGCCGTTCTTGTACCGCAGGTCCGACAGGTCGAAGCGCCGCTGCTGCGCGTGCTCGTTGCGCTCGAGCGCCGCGATCTGCTGGTCGTACGTGCCGCGTGCGGCGAGGCCGTCCGCCACTTCGCGGAACGCCGACTGGATCGCCTTCTCGTAGTTGGCGATCTCGATGCGCTTCTGCACGTTCGCGAGATTCAGGTTCGCGATGTTCTGCCCGCCCTCGAAGATCGGCATCGTGATCTGCGGCGCGAACGACCATGCGGCCGTGCCGGCCTTGAACAGACCGCCGAGCGTCGGGCTGCCGGTGCCGAACGCGCCCGTCAGCGAGATGCGCGGGAAGAATGCCGCGCGCGCCGCGCCGATGTTCGCGTTTGCAGCCAGCAGCGTCTGCTCGGCCTGCATCACGTCCGGACGCCGAGTGAGCAGATCCGAAGGCAGGCCTGCCGGCACGTCCGTCAGCAGATTCTGCGCGTCGAGCGGCATGCCGGCCGGCAGGTCGTCCGGCAGCGGCTCGCCGATCAGCAGCACCAGCGCGTTCAGCGCCTGCGCACGCGCTCGCGCCTGCGCCTGCTGGTTCGCGAGCGCCGTCTCGACCACCGTCTGCGCCTGACGCAGCTCGAGCTCGGAGCCCGTGCCGTTGTCGAACTGCAGCTTCGTCAGGTCGTACGATGCCTGCGCGGTCTTCAGCGTGTTTTCCGTGACCTTCAGCAGATCGTCGGTCGACAGCAGCGTCAGGTACTGGTCAGCCACCTGCGACACCAGCGAGATTTCCGATGCCTGCCGGGCATACGACGTCGACAGGTACTGCGCGAGCGCCTGGTCCTTCAGGCTCTGCACGCGGCCGAACAGGTCGAGCTCCCACGACGCCGAGAGCCCGACGTTGTAGGCGCGCGAGATGTACGGCGCACCGGTCTGCGAAAGACCCTGCGGCACGCGCTGGATGCTGCCAGTGCCCGTGCCGTCGAGCGTCGGGAACAGCCCCGCGCGCGTGATCTGGTACTGCGCGCGCGCCGCCTCGATGTTCAGCACCGACACGCGCAGGTCGCGGTTGTTGTTCAGCGCGATCTCGATCAGCCGCTGCAGGCGCGGATCGACGAAGAACTCGCGCCAGCCGATGGCGGTCGCAGCTTGCCCGTTCGCGCTGCGCGCGCCGGCCGCGCCCGGCTGCGTCGCGTAGACGCCGCCGGCCGGGTACGCCTGCGCGACGGGCGCGTCGGGCCGCTTGTAATGCGGCGCCATCGTGCAGCCCGTGGCAAGGAGCGCGACTGCGATTGCAGTCAAAGCGTGTTTTTGCATCATCACTGTCCCTTGTTGCCTTCGTCGCCGTTGCCCGGCTTCTCTTCGTGGTGCGAGTGCTCCTGAGCCAGGCGCAGCGCCTCGTCGACGTCTTCCTTCTCGCCGCTGAAGATCGCACGGATCTTCACGAAGAACATCGGGATCATGAAGATCGCGAGGAACGTCGCCGTGATCATCCCGCCGATCACGCCCGTGCCGATCGCGTGCTGGCTCGCCGAGCCCGCGCCGTTGCTGATCGCGAGCGGCAGCACGCCGAGAATGAACGCGAGCGACGTCATCAGGATCGGACGCAGCCGCAGGCGCGCCGCTTCCAGCGCCGCCTCGATCGGCCCCATCTTCTCCGACTGCTGCAGTTCGCGCGCGAACTCGACGATCAGGATCGCGTTCTTCGCGGACAAGCCCACGGTCGTCAGCAGGCCGACCTGGAAGAACACGTCGTTCTCGAGGCCGCGCATCGTGGCCGCGAGCAGCGCACCGATCACGCCGAGCGGCACGACCATGATCACCGAGAACGGAATCGACCAGCTTTCATACAGCGCCGCGAGACACAGGAACACGACGAGGATCGAGATCGCGTACAGGATCGGCGCCTGCGAACCGGACTGGATTTCCTGGAACGACAGGCCCGTCCACGAATAGCCGATACCGACCGGCAGCTTCTTCGCGATCGTTTCCATCGCGGCCATCGCCTGACCGGTCGACTTGCCCGGTGCGGCCTGCCCCTGGATTTCCATCGCCGACACGCCGTTGTAGCGCTCGAGCTTCGGCGAACCGTACGTCCAGTGACCGGTCGCGAACGCGCTGAACGGCACCATCCCGCCCGACCCGTTGCGCACGTACCAGATGTTCATGTCTTCCGGCGTCATCCGGAACGGCGCGTCGGCCTGCACGTACACCTTCTTGATCCGGCCGTCGGTATCGAGGAAGTTGTTCACGTACTTCGACGCCCATGCGATCGAGAACGTCTGGTCGATCGCATCCGCGGTCACGCCCAGCGCATTCGCCTTCTCGCGGTCGATGTCGACCTTGTACTGCGGCGTGTCGTTCAGGCCGTTCGGACGGACACCCTGCAGCGTCGGATCCTTCGACGCCATCCCGAGCAACTGGTTACGCGCGGCCATCAGCGCATCGTGGCCAAGACCGGCGTTGTCCGTCAGCTCGAAGTCGAAACCGGCAGCGGTACCGAGCTCCGGAATCGACGGCGGGTTGAACGGAATCACGAGCGCGTCCTTGTAGCCCGCGTAACGCCCGAACATCCGGCCGATCAGCGCCTGCACCTTCTGGTTCGCATGCTGACGCTGCGCGTAATCCTTCAGGCGGACGAATACGAGGCCCGAGTTCTGGCCGCGGCCCGCGAAGCTGAAGCCGTTGACCGTGAACGCCGATTCGACGATTTCCTTCTCGTCCTTCAGCAGGTAGTCGGAAATGTTCGCGAGCGTCTTCGCGGTCGTTTCCTGCGTGGAGCCCGACGGCGTCTGCACGATCACGAACATCAGGCCCTGGTCCTCATCGGGCAGGAACGACTTCGGCAGGCGCACGAACAGCAGGCCGACCGCGACGATCACGACCAGATAGATGATGAGCCAGCGGCCCGAGCGCTTGATCACGTGGTGCACGCCGACGTGGTACTTGTCGCGGCTGTTGTTGAACGTGCGGTTGAACCAGCCGAAGAAGCCCTTCTTCTCTTCGTGATGCCCTTGCGGGATCGGCTTGAGGATCGTCGCGCACAGCGCCGGCGTCAGAATCAACGCGACCAGCACCGACAGCACCATCGCCGACACGATCGTCAGCGAGAACTGACGATAGATCGCGCCGACCGAGCCGCCGGAGAACGCCACCGGCACGAACACCGCCGACAGCACGAGCGCCACGCCGACGAGTGCGCCGGTGATCTGCCCCATCGCCTTGCGGGTCGCCTCCTTCGGCGACAGCCCCTCCTCCGCCATCACGCGCTCGACGTTCTCGACCACCACGATCGCGTCGTCGACCAGCAGGCCGATTGCGAGCACGAGACCGAACATCGACAGCGTGTTGATCGAGAAGCCAACCATCGACATGATCGCGAACGTGCCGAGCAGCACGACCGGCACCGCGATCGTCGGGATGATCGTCGCCCGCAGGTTCTGCAGGAACAGATACATCACGAGGAACACGAGCACGATACCTTCGAGCAGCGTCTTGACCACTTCCTCGATCGACAGCTTCACGAACGGCGTCGTGTCGTACGGATACTTCACGACGAGGCCGTGCGGGAAGAACGGTGCGAGCTCGTCGATCTTCGCGCGTACGGCCTTCGCGGTCGCGAGGGCGTTCGCGTTGGTCGCGAGCTGGATACCGAGTGCCGCGGTCGGCTGACCGTTGTACTTCGTGTCGAAGTTGTAGTTTTCGCCGCCGAGGCCGATCTGCGCGACGTCCTTCAGGCGAACCTGCGAGCCGTCCTGGTTGACCTTCAGCAGGATGTTGCCGAACTGCTCGGGCGTCTGCAGCAGCGTCGATTCGGTGATCGTCGCCTGCAGCACGGTGCCCGGCTTCGCCGGCGTGCCGCCGATCTGGCCGCCCGCGATCTGCACGTTCTGCGCGGTGATCGCCGAGCTGACGTCGACCGGCGTGAGGCCGTAGTTGGTCAGGCGGTTCGGGTCGAGCCAGATCCGCATCGCGTACTGCGAGCCGAACAGCGTGACGGTACCGACGCCGTTCAGCCGGCTGATCGGATCCTTCACGTGCGACGCCACGAAGTTCGCGAGGTCGTACTTGTTCATGCTGCCGTCTTCGGAGTTGAAGGCGAGCACCAGCAGGAAGCTGCTGCTCGACTTCGTGACCGACAGACCGAGCTGCTGCACGACCTGCGGCAGAACCGGCGTCGCGAGCGACAGCTTGTTCTGCACCTGAACCTGCGCGATGTCGGCGTTGGTGCCCGGCGCGAAGGTCAGCGTGATCGTTGCGTTGCCCGAGTCGTCACTCGTCGACGACATGTACAGGAAGTTGTCGAGACCGCTCATCTGCTGCTCGATCACCTGCGTCACCGTGTCTTCCACCGTCTTCGCGGAAGCGCCCGGGTAGTTCGCGGTAATCTGGATCGATGGCGGCGCGATCGTCGGATACTGCGAGATCGGCAGCGTGAAGATCGCCGCAACCCCGGCCAGCATCAGGATGATGGCGATCACCCACGCGAAGATCGGGCGATCGATAAAAAACTTTGCCATGAAACAGGCTCCCTGTTATTGCGCGCTCGAAGCAGCGGCAGCACTCGCCGGCGCGGCGCCCGATGCGGCGGCACCGGAAGCGGCGGCGGCGCCGGACCCGGCAGCGGCCGGCGCGGCGGGGGCAGCGGCGCCCGAGGCGGCATCGGCCGCCGGCGCGAGCTGCGCGGGGACCGTCTTCACGGTCGCGCCCGGGCGCACCTTGTCGACGCCCTGCACGATCACGTGATCGCCCGCCTGCAGACCGCCTTCCACGATCCAGTTCTGGCCTTGCATGCCGGTCGTCTTCAGCGGACGCGGCTCGACCTTGTTGCTGGCGTTCACGACCATCGCGATCGCCTGCCCCTTCTGGTCGTGCGTGACGCCGATCTGCGGCACCAGGAACGCGTTCTCGTTCACGCCTTCCTCGATGCGTGCGCGCACGAACATCCCCGGCAGCAGCACGCGGCCCGGGTTCGGGAACACCGCGCGGATCGTCACCGAGCCGGTGGTCTGGTCGACCGTCACGTCCGAGAACTGCAGCTTGCCCGGCTCCGAGT
>NZ_JAIZQG010000028.1:0-82890 GCF_020419965.1 Burkholderia sp. AU39826 | reverse complement strand
TCAGTTCCGGGTCCAGGTTCAAGCCCTTGCCCGGTTCTACGGTCGCTTCTTCCTTACGTTTGCGTGGCATAACGTGGCTCCTTGGCCATCAGTTTATGCCTCACACACAAAGGTTCGGATAGGCTCGACCGGCGACACCGGCGCGGACGTCTCCGCCTTCGCCGCGTCGATCAACGTCTCCTTCTTGCCGTCCCACCTGGGCAGCTTGGCGGGCGGCAGCGGCACGACCTTGTCCAGATTCGGCAGACGCAGGTCGGGGTCGCGCTCGAGGCGATCGGCAAGGACACTGTAGCGCTCGGCGCGGGCTTCATCCTTGACATGGCCGACCAGAGCGTCCCCCTTGCCAAACGACGCACTCAACCACCCCGCACTCTCGGCATTACCGAATTTCACACCCGTATGCAGCGTCTGGAGTGCACATTCGTTGTTCTCGCTCAACTCGGCTCGATCGCCGGCAATCGTCGTTCCCAATTCATATGCGGCAAGTCCGTTACCCTGCGCAACCGCACATTCGAGCATCTGGAGTGCGATCTTGCGGTTCCCCCAGAAGCCCGCCTTCGGGTCGTCATGGAGCGCGTCCATCTTGCCGCCCAGATACGCCATCGCACTCGGGCTGCCCATATCGGCGGCCAGTTGCCAGAATGCATAGGCGCGGCTGGCATCCTGCCTAACGCCCATCCCGTTCATGTGGTACGTGCCCATCAGGTCGTAGGCTGCCGGAATGCCGAGTTTCATCGCCTGTTCGGTGATCTGAACGGCATGTTCCGCATCACGTTCCACGCCCTGCCCCTGAGCGTAGGCATTCGCCAGATTCAACATCGCTTTCCAGTGCTTGCGCTCGGCCGCCTTCGTCCACAAGTCGACAGCGCCCTTGTAATCGCGCTGGTTCGGCCACAACAGCGAACTGGTCAGCGCCATTGCTTGCTGATTCCAGCGATCGGCCTCTGGCTCGACAGGCGGCGCGCCGGAAGATTCGTGCTTGCACGCAAATGCCCCGCGATGCGGATTGAAGGCAGCCAGCGACATATTCCGAGGGGGAACATCGTTCCTCGAACAGGCTGTACACGCGAAGAACAGGAAAACAGAAACCAATTGCATGAAGCCAATACGGTTGGCAGCAGTCGGACGTAATTGATTTCGCACGATTTCGAATACCCACGCAAGAAAAGCGAACCCATTATCGCCCGCTCATTATGGTGCCCACGCGCGCGACCAGCGGGTCCATCCGGTTTTTTCCGGGTGATATCATTGGCCCCCGGCAGTCGCACCCGACCGAGAAATACCGCGGCCTCGGCTTGGCTCGCCGACCGAACGCGACGCGATCCATTCGCGCCATTGCCCTACAATTCCTGACTGTGCGCACCGCCCCGAACTGGTAGCATGCGCACCGCTTCGCACGAAACGATGCGTTCGCGGAACACATGATCGTTCCCTTTAAATGCCCGCGCGTGCCCCGCCGCACGGGAAGCCAGATTGAGCCCCATTTTCCCGCAACACCCCGGCCTCGCCCCGCGCGACCCGTTGCAGTAACGTTGGAGTGGCGCACCTCGCGCCTGCAAGCATGAAGAAATCGAAGCAGCCCATCCATTCCCCACGCGACAAGGACCGCACGCCGCTCGTACGCGCCGGCGCGTGGCTGCTGATGGCCGGCCTGCTGTATCTGCTGTGGCCGTCCGCCGAAACCGCCTACCTCGCGATGGAGTCGGTGATCCGCTGACGCGCACGTCCCCCGACGCACTACGCTATACTGCCGCGATGGAAACCCGACCCGCCTCGCCGATCGTGCATTGCTGGTGGCGCGCCTGACCCAGGCGGCCCGTTTCCTTTTGCATGTCCCAAACGTGATGCCGCCAGCGATGGCGGCATTCGCGTTTCTGCGCCGACATCATGGCTGGCGGCCTCGACAACCCGGAGCCAACGACGACCATGACTCACCCCGCCCGCCCTACCATTCTCACCGGCGACCGCACGACCGGCCCGCTGCATCTCGGCCACTACATCGGCTCGCTGCGCGCACGCGTGCAGATGCAGCACGAAGCGCGGCAATTCCTGCTGCTCGCCGACACGCAGGCGCTGACCGACAACATGGGCCGCCGCCAGCGCGTCACCGAGAACGTGGTCGAGGTCGCGCTCGACTACCTCGCCGTCGGCATCGATCCGGCGATCTCGACGATCGTCGTGCAATCGCAGGTGCCCGAACTCGCCGAGCTGTCGCAATACCTGCTCAATCTCGTCACGGTCGCGCGCCTCGAACGCAATCCGACCATCAAGGAAGAAATCCGCCTGCGCGGGTTCGAGCGCGACATCCCGGCCGGCTTCCTCACCTATCCGGTGAGCCAGGCGGCCGACATCACCGCGTTCAAGGCGACCCACGTGCCGGTCGGCGACGATCAACTGCCGATGATCGAGCAAACCAACGAACTCGTGCGCCGCTTCAACGCGACCGTCGAGCAGCCGGTGCTGGTCGAATGCGAGGCCGTGCTGTCGTCGGTCACGCGGCTGCCGGGCATCGACGGCAAGGCGAAGATGAGCAAGTCGCTCGGCAACGCGATCACGCTCGGCTCGACGCCGGACGAGATCGCGCAAGCCGTGAAGGACATGTACACGGACCCCAACCACCTGCGCGTGAGCGACCCGGGCCAGGTCGAGGGTAACGTCGTGTTCACGTTCCTCGATGCGTTCGAGCCCGACGTCGCGAAGGTCGACGAACTGAAGGCCCACTATCGCCGCGGCGGCCTCGGCGATAGCGTGGTCAAGCGCGTGCTCAACGAGCGGCTGCAGGCGCTGATCGAGCCGATCCGCGCGCGCCGTCGCGAATTCGAGGCCGACAAGGCCGAAGTGATGGCGATCCTGAAGCGCGGCACGCTGCATGCACGGGAAGTGGCAGGCGCGACGCTCGCGGAGGTGAAGGGTGCGATGGGGTTGACGTATTTCGACTGATACGTTCCGGCGGCATGCGTTGACCGTCGGCATGCCGAGTAAAGCGATATCGCTCGGGACGCGGGGCTCCGACGCAGTCGAAAACTAGCGGCCGCGGGGCCTCACCACCGTCACGACCGCTCGCGCCCCGCCCCCGCCGCATGACACACGGCCTCGATCCGGTTGCCGGCCGGATCGACCAGGAAAGCCGCGTAGTAGTCGCCGTGGTACTGCGGCCGCAAGCCCGGGGCGCCGTCGGACTGGCCGCCCGTCGCGAGCCCTGCGTCGAAGAACGCATGCACCTGCTCGCGGGAAGCAGCCTTGAAACACCAATGCCGCTTGCTCGCCCCGATTTCGGCGGGGTCCAGATACACCGCCAGAAAAGTCGACTCCGGGTCATTCGCGCTACAACGTTCGCCATAGCCGAGCGCGTTGGGCCGGTCATAGACCTTGGTCGCGCCCAGCGCAGCCATGACGGCATCGTAGAAGGGGCGTGCCAGGTCGATGTCCGGAACACTGATCGACACGTGATCGAGAAGTTGCATGGTATGGGCTCCATTGAACGAGCCCGAGTCTACACAACCCTTCCCGGTCCGGCCGATCAACCTTACCGACGACTACACTACCGACCGCGCCGCCTACGTGATCTGATACGTCGACGCCGGCACGAACTCCTCCGGCATCGGCCGATCGCCGAGTTCGAGCACCGACCGCTCGATCGTGCGCGTGATCGCATCGAGCGCGAGCGCATTCGGCGCGAGCCCGAACGGCTCGGCCACTTCGTTCGCGATCGCTTCGAGCGCGATCAGCGTGTACGAGATGAACACGCAGATCAGCGGCGTAAAGAACTCCGTCGAATCGACGAGCCCGAACGGCAGCAGCACGCAATATGCATACACGGTGCGATGGAGCAGCACGCTGTACGAAAACGGGATCGGCGTCGACAGGATGCGCTCGCAACCACCGATCGACTTGCCGAGCTCGTCGAGTTGCGTTTCGAACATCCAGCAGGCCGTGTCGCTGCCCGGCGCGCGGCCCAGCGCACGGACGATGCCGCCGCGCAGTTCGTCGAGGATCGCGACCGGCTTGTAGCATTTGCCGCCAAGCGCCGCCGCGCGTTCCGCCCCGAGAATGCGCTGCAGATCCGCGGTCGGATCGGTATGACGCAACTGATGCTTCAACGCATACGCGAGCGCGATCAGCAGATCGGCGAGCCGGTTGCGCTCGGCGTCGCTCACGCTGTCGGGCAGGTAGCGATGCAGTTGCGACGTCACGGCGCGTGCAGCGATCAGCAGGTTGCCCCACAGATGCCGCGCTTCCTTGAAGCGCTCGAAGCTCGCGTTGTTGCGAAACCCGAGGAAGATCGCGAGCGCGAGCCCGAACAGCGTGAACGGCGCGGTGTTGAGCGGAATCTTCTCGCCGAAGATGCGCCCGTTCGTGAAGACCGCCAGCGTGCTGACGATCGCCATGAACACGAGCTGCGGAATGATCGATTGCAGCACGGAGCCGTTCCATACGAACAGCATCCTGAGCCAGTTCTGTCGTGGTCTGACGATCATGATGTTTTCTCGACTGCCAAAGGAATGCGCAACGCAACCCGTTGCGCCCGCACCCGATGCGCAACGGCCCGCGCGTGGCGGGCCGCTTTCCGTCGGGCACCGTGCCGGGCGCCGCGCCGCGCGTGATGATACGCGAGCGCCGCGCCCTGTCACCTCGCGTGCCGCTCAGTGATAGCCGATGTCGCCCTCGCGCACCTTGCCGCGGAACACGCGATACTGCATCGCGTTGTACACGAGGATGATCGGCAGCACGATCACGGTGCCGACCAGCGCGAACAACTGGCTCGAATGGCTCGACGACGCGTCCCAGATCGTCAGCGACGGCGGCACGATGTTCGGCCAGATGCTGATCACGAGCCCCGTGTAGCCGAGGAACACGAGCGCGAGCGTCAGCAGGAACGGCGTGGCCTCGTGCGCACGCTTCACCGCGTGGAAGATGCCCCACACGCATGCGACGACGAGGACCGGAACCGGCAGGAACCAGCCGAGGTTGCCGCTGCCGAACCAGCGGTGCGCGACGGCCGGCAGCCCGATCACGGTCCACAGGCTCACGACGCCCATCACCGCGAGCAGCACGCCCGTGAGCGGCTTCATCAGCAACCGCATCTTGCGCTGCAGTTCGCCGTCGACCTTCAGGATCAGCCAGCCGCAGCCGAGCGTCGCATAGGTGACGAGCACGCCGATCCCGCACAGCATGCTGAACGGCGACAGCCAGTCGAACGGCCCGCCCACGAAATGGTTGTTCTCGATCTTGATGCCCTGCAGCAGCGAACCGAGCACGATCCCCTGGCAGAACGCGGCGAGCGCCGAGCCGCCGATGAACGCGAGATCCCACATGTGCTGCGTGCGGGTGGCTTTCGCGCGCAGCTCGAACGCCGCGCCGCGGAAGATCAGCCCGACCAGCATCAGCACCAGCGGCAGGTAGTTGGCCGGCAGCAGCGTCGAATACACGACCGGAAACGCGCCATAGAGGCCCGCGCCGCCGAGCACGAGGAACGTCTCGTTGCCGTCCCACACCGGCGCGACGGTGTCGAGCATCACCTGGCGCTCGGCCTTCGCATCGAAAAACGGAAACAGCAGCCCGATGCCGAGGTCGAAACCGTCCAGCATCACGTAGATGAACACGCCGAGGCCGATGATCGCGGCCCAGACGACAGGAAGATCGATGTGCATGGTTACTCCGCCTCGGTGACGTTCAGCGGCGTGGACAGCGCGCTCTTGCGCAGCCCCGGATGCCGGTGCAGCTCGATGTACCCGGCCTGGGCGGCCGGCCCGCGCTTCATCAGTTTCATCATGTAGTAGATACCCGTTCCGAATACCAGGAAGTACACGACCACGAAGATCAGCAGCGATACGCCGACCTGCTGCGCGGTGAGCGGCGCGACCGAATCGATGGTACGCAGCACGCCGTACACGGTCCACGGCTGGCGCCCGACCTCGGTCGTGATCCAGCCGGCCAGCAGCGCGACGATGCCCGACGGCCCCATGCACACGACGAGCCACTGGAACCAGCGCGTCTCGTACAGGCGCCCGCCCTTTCTCAGCAGCAGCCCGAGCAGCGCGGTCAGCAGCATCAGCATCCCCAGGCCGGCCATGATCCGGAACGTCCAGAAGATGATCGGAGAATACGGGCGATCCTGCGGCGCGAATTCCTTCAGCCCGCGGATCTCGCCGTCCCAGCTGTGCGTGAGGATCAGGCTGCCGAGGTGCGGCACCTGGATCGCATAGCGCGTGGTTTCGGCCTGCATGTCGGGCAGCCCGACGAGGTTCAGCGCGGTGCCGCCCTTCTCGGTTTCCCACAGCCCCTCGATCGCCGCGATCTTCGCCGGCTGGTATTCGCGCGTGTTCAGCCCGTGCGCGTCGCCGACGAAGATCTGGATCGGCGCGAGCACCAGCAGCATCCACAGCGCCATCGAGAAGCTGCGCTTCACCGGCTCGTCGCGGCGGCCCTTCAGCAGGTGCCACGCGCCGCACGCGGCGACGATGAAGCCCGCGACGATGAACGCGGCGATCGTCATGTGCGCGAGACGGTACGGAAACGACGGGTTGAAGATCACCTTGAACCAGTCGACCGGCACGACGAGGCCGTTTTCGATCTTGTAGCCTTGCGGCGTCTGCATGAAGCTGTTCGACGCGAGAATCCAGAACGTCGAGATCAGCGTGCCGACCGCGACCATCAGCGTCGCGAAGAAGTGCGCGCGCGGGCTGACGCGCTGCCAGCCGAACAGCATCACGCCGAGGAAGCCGGCTTCGAGGAAGAACGCCGTCAGCACTTCGTACGTGAGCAGCGGCCCCGTGATGTTGCCCGCGACGCGCGAGAACCCGGACCAGTTGGTGCCGAACTCGTACGCCATCACGACGCCGGAGACCACGCCCATCCCGAAGCCGATCGCGAAGATCTTCGACCAGAACTGAAACATGGATTTGTAGGCGGCGTCGCCGGTGACGAGATAGCGCCATTCCAGCACTGCCAGAAAGCTCGCCATGCCGATGCTGATCGCGGGGAACACGATGTGGAACGACACCGTGAATGCGAATTGCAATCGGGCGAGATGGAACGCATCGAAGATTTCCATGACCGTAATTTGCTCGTGGTTTGTGAGGACGTACGCTCGAAGCAGGAAATCGCGCGACGGCTTGGCGGCGACACATGCGAACGCAACCGGTCGCTCGCACGGCATCGAAGCGTGAATGACGATATCGCGTTTGCAACGATACTCGCAATCATTCGGACGTGCGCTGAAACTGTGATGCCCGCTCCGCCAAAGATGTGTGCACGGAAAACACTTTCCGTGCCGGCGGGACGCTCAGCTGTACTGCTTTCCCCGTTGCGGCGCTGTGCCTGCGGTGCGCTGTTCGCTCCACTTAACATGTGATGCAACGCCAGCCCGCGGCGGTCGCGTGCCCTTCGGCGCCCCGCCCGGCGGCATCGATTCCCGTCGTTCGGCGCAAGCGCCGAGCCCGGCCGGCCCGCCGGCCGCCCCGCCTGGAGAAACCTGCATGGAGTCCTGCATCCGCCGCGACGATCCGACCGGCAGCACCGCGTGTCGGGTGACGCGCCATCGTGCCGGCGACGCGCGCGACACCGTCGATCGCGTCGTCGACGAGACGCCGGTTGCACTCGTGTTCAACGGCATCTCGCACACGGTCATGATGGCGACGCCGATCGACCTCGACGCGTTCGGCCTCGGCTTCGCGCTGAGCGAAGGCATCGTCGAGCGCGCGTCGGACGTCTTCGATATCGAAAGCGAATGCCGGCCCGGCAGCGCCGAAGTGCGGCTGACCGTGTCGCAGCAGGCGTTCATGGCGCTGAAGGCGCACCGCCGCGCGCTGGCCGGCCGCACGGGCTGCGGCGTGTGCGGCATCGAAAGCATCGCGCAACTCGACCTGCAGCCGCCGCGCATCGCCGCCGCCGGCGCGGCCGCGGGCGTCGGCGCCGACGCGATCGCACGCGCCGCCCGTGCATTGCCGGCCCGGCAGACGCTGATGCGCGAGACGGGCGGCATCCACGCGGCCGCGTGGTGCGACCGCGACGGCGCCGTGCTCGACGTGTTCGAGGACGTCGGTCGCCACAACGCGCTCGACAAGCTGATCGGGCAGCTCGCGCGCCGCCGCGCCGACTGGAGCGCGGGCTTCGTGTTCCTGTCGAGCCGCGCGAGCTACGAACTGGTGCGCAAGGCCGCGCGGGTCGGCATCCCGATGGTCGCGACGATCTCGGCGCCGACGTCGCTCGCGATCGACGTCGCCCGCGAAGCCGGCGTGCGGCTGCTCGGCTTTTGCCGCAACGACGGCTTCGTCGAATACGTGTCGCCCGCTGCCGCGCCCTTCCACTCACCGGCGCCCGCACCGGCGCACCCGGCCCATTCGTCATGAAACACCTGCTCGATTTCGATACCGCGCAGCAGCAATTCGCCGGCGCGTTCGCGCCGCTCGACAGCACCCGGTCCGTGCCGATCGCGCAGGCAGCCGGCCACGTGCTGGCCGCGCCGCTGACCGCGGTGCTCGACCAGCCGCCGGCCGACCAGAGCGCGATGGACGGCTATGCCGTGCGTCATGCGGACCTCGCACACGGCGAGCCGCTGCGCGTCGCACAGCGCTGCTATGCCGGCGACACGCCCGCGCCGCTGGCGCCGCGTACGGCCGCACGCCTCTTCACCGGCAGCCTGATTCCGCCCGGCGCCGACACCGTCGTGATGCAGGAGCATGCGCGCGAACAAGCGGGCGACGTCACGTTCGACGCGCCCCAACGCAGCGGGTCGCACATCCGCCGCCGCGGCGAGGAAGTGCGCGCCGGCGATCGGCTCGTGCCGGCGGGCGTGCGGATGGGCGCGATGCACGTCGGCGTGGCCGCCGCGCAAGGGTTCGCGCGCATCGACGTGCGTGCGGCGCTGCGCGTCGGGATCCTGACGACCGGCGACGAATTGATCGCGTGCGGCCAGCCGCGCGCGCCGCAGCAAATCTACAACAGCAATGCGCCGATGCTCGCCGCGCTGGTGGCGGGAACCGGCGCCGACGTCGCGATGAGCGTGCACGCGGCCGATACCGCGGCCGCCGTCGATTGGGCGCTGCGCGACCTGCACGCGCAGTGCGACCTCGTGATCTGCGTCGGCGGCGCGTCGGTCGGCGACAAGGACCTGCTGCGCCCCGCGCTGGCCGCGCTCGGCGCGTCGCTCCTCGTCGCCGGCGTGCGCATGAAACCCGGCAAGCCGGTCGCGCTCGCACGCCTCGATGCGCGGCCCGTGGTGCTGCTGCCCGGCAATCCGGGCGCCGCGATGACGGCGTTCGCGCTGTTCGTCGCGCCGCTGATCCGCCGCCTGCAAGGGCGCGACACGTGCCTGCCGGCCGTGCCGTCGCTGCCGATCGACACCGGCTTCGAGCCGGATGCGCAGCGCGATCGGTTCGTGCGCGTGTGCTGTACGGTGGGCGCCGACGGCGCGCCGGTGCTCGACACGTTGCGCCAGCAAGGCGCCGGCACGCTGCAGTCGCTGGTGCAGGCCAGCGGGCTCGCGCGGCTGCCGGCCGGGAGCAGCATCGCGCGCGGCGACGCGGTACCGTATTACGAATTCGCGCGCTGGCTCGCATGAGCACGACGGCGAATACCCGCCCGATGCGGCGCCTTCGCCCGATTCGCTGTGCGTGCAGCACCTCCCGCGCGGCGAACTGTATTCCTGCCATTCGGGCGCGATTGTGTCTCTGCCGGCGAAACGCCGCGGACTATGCTCACCATGAGGCTCGTCACGACCTGTGCGCCGACACGTCGGCACCCGCACGGCCGGGCGGCGACGCCCCTCCGCTTACTTCATGCAGGCCGACGACCCGATCGTGAATGCCATCGTTTCCGCCGCGCCGGCCGCCGCCGCTTTATCCGGCGGCGCGTCACCCGGCGCTTCTCCCCGCCCGTTCGACACGCTCGGCCGCCCGCTGCGCGACCTGCGGCTGTCCGTCATCGACCAGTGCAATTTCCGCTGCGGCTACTGCATGCCGCGCGAGAGCTTCGGCGCCGACTACGCGTTCATGCCGTCGTCCGAACGATTGTCGTTCGCGCAACTGGAAAAGATCGCGCGCGCCTTCACGTCGCTCGGCGTCGAGAAGATCCGCATCACGGGCGGCGAGCCGCTGCTGCGCCGCCACCTTGAAGCACTGATCGAACGGCTCGCCGCGCTGACCACCGTCGACGGCAAGCCCGTCGAAATCGCACTGACGACCAACGGCTCGCTGCTCGCCGCGAAGGCACGCACGTTGCGCGACGCGGGGCTCACGCGCGTGACCGTGAGCCTCGATGCGCTCGACGACACAGTGTTTCGCCGGATGAGCGACGCCGACGTGCCCGTCGCACGCGTGTTGGCCGGCATCGAGGCCGCGCAGGCGGCCGGGCTCGCGCCGGTCAAGGTCAACGCGGTAATCGAGCGCGGCGTGAACGACGACCAGATCGTGCCGCT
The DNA here is from genome assembly GCF_020419965.1 of Burkholderia sp. AU39826. Lineage (NCBI taxonomy): Bacteria > Pseudomonadati > Pseudomonadota > Betaproteobacteria > Burkholderiales > Burkholderiaceae > Burkholderia > Burkholderia sp. AU39826. The sequence goes on along the minus strand of NZ_JAIZQG010000028.1, from coordinate 72,473 downwards.
CGTGCGGCACTTCCGGCATACGGGCGTGGCCGTGCGTTTCATCGAATACATGGACGTCGGCGGCGCCAGCTTCTGGTCCGGCGACAAGGTGGTGCCGGCCGCGCGGATGCGCGAGCTGATCGACGAGCACTATCCACTCGTGCTCGTCGGCGAACCGGGGCACGACGCCACCGCGATCCGTTGCGCGCACATCGACGGCGCCGGCGAAGTCGGCTTCATCGCGAGCGTGTCGCATCCGTTTTGCGGCACCTGCTCGCGCGCCCGCGTGTCGGCCGACGGCCAGCTCTATACGTGCCTGTTCGCGACGCAAGGCACCGACCTGCAGCCGTGGCTCGACGAAGCGACGTCGACCGCCGACCTCGCCGCCGCCGTGCGCGAACGCTGGACGCAGCGCGACGACCGCTATTCCGAGCGCCGGGCCGCACGGCCGGCCCGTGCGCCGGGCAAGACCTATCCGACCGTGCGCATGTCGCTCGTCGGCGGCTGACGGGCCGCCGCCCGATACAGGATGCGCCGCCCACTGGAGAACCTGTCATGACCACCTTCACCGAATCCCGCGCCGGGCTGCCGGACGATCAGCTGCGCGCCGGCAGCTCCGCGCCGACCGTCGACCCGACCGAACCCTACCCCGAAGCGGCGCCCGCGATTGCCGCCGGCTTCGAGGTGCGCGTGCAGCATGCGCCGATCGACGCGGGCGCGGAACTCGCGCCGATCGTTCGTAATCCGAATGTCGGCGCGGTCGTGAATTTTCTCGGGGTCGTGCGCAAGGAAGGCGATGTGGACGACGTCGTCGCACTGGAAGTCGAGCACTATCCGACGATGACCGAACAGGCGCTGTGGAGCATCGTCGAGGAAGCGACCGCGCGCTGGCGGCTCGAAGCGGTCAGGATCGTGCACCGCGTCGGCCGCATTCCGCTCGGCCAGCCGGTCGTGCTGGTCGTGGTGGCCGCCGCGCATCGCGCGTCCGCGTTCGATGCGTGCGAATTCCTGATGGATTTCCTGAAGACCCATGCGCCATTCTGGAAGAAGGAGATCCGGCACGACGGCGAATCCGGCTGGGTCGAGGCGAAGGCGCGTGACGACCAGGCGATGCGGCGCTGGGGCTGACTGCGTTCGCTTCGTGTTTTCCGATTCCGCCGCTCCTGCTCGAGACATCCCGATGAAACTGAAGATCAAATACTTCGCAAGCATTCGCGAACAACTGGCAATCGACGAGGAATCCGTCGAGATCGATGCCCGCGAACTCACCGTCGACGCGCTGCGCGGCACGCTAGCCGCGCGTGACGCGCGCAGCGCCGAAGCACTGCGGATGGACCGCCCCGTACGCGCGGCCGTGAACCTCGAAATGGTGACGGGGGAATTCGTCGTGCGGGAGGATAGCGAGGTTGCGTTCTTTCCGCCGGTGACGGGGGGATGACGGGACGCGCGGGGCTATGCGCTTCGATGCAGCCGCTTCGCCTCGATCGACGCCCCGACCACGACCGCGGTCGTCGGCGCCCGCCGGGAACAACAAAACCGGCACAAGGCCGGCTGTGTCATCGAAGCGCGGCGTACCGCGCGCGTCCGTTCACCGCATGCATGCCGCGGCCAGCTTCCCGACCGTGATCACCGCCTGCTCGATCTCCGGCGACCACGGGCTACTGTAGTTCAGCCGGATGAAGTTCCGGTAATTGTCCGTGATCGAGAACATGTAGCCGGGCCCGATCGTGATCCCCTGCTCCAGCGCGAGCTGATACAGTCGCATCGCATCGACCTGCGCGGGCAGTTCGACCCACAGCACGTACCCGCCCGCCGGGCTCGAGATGCGCGTGCCTTCCGGGAAGAATCGCGACACCATCGCGCGCATCAGGTTCGCCTGCTGCGCATACGCCTTGCGAATCCGCCGCAGGTGATGCTCGTAGCCGTCGCGTTCGAGAAACTCCGCGATCGCCAGTTGCGGCAACGACGGCGTCGCCAGCGTATTCAGGAACTTTAGCTTCTCGACCTGATCTCGATAGCGACCCGGCAGCGCCCAGCCGATCCGGTACGCGGCCGTCAGGCTCTTCGAGAACGACGAGCAATGCAGCACGATCCCGGTCCGGTCGTAGGATTTCAGCGAACTCGGATGCGTATCGCCGAAATACAGTTCGTTGTACACGCCGTTCTCGATGATCGGCATGCCAGCCTTCGTTGCGAACTCAACCAGTTCGCGTTTTCGCTCGTCCGGCATCTGGAAGCCCAGCGGATTCTGGAAATTCGGCATCACCATGCACGCAGCGATCGGCTGCGACTTCGCGATCGCGGCCAGCGCCGCGATGTCGATCCCGTATTCCGGATGCGTGGCCACCTCGATCGCCTTCATGCCCATCCGCTCGATCGCGTGCAGCATCGCGTAGAACGTCGGTGATTCCACCGCGATCGTGTCGCCCGGCTTCGCCACCGCCTGCAGGCACAGGTTGATCGCCTCCGTCGCGCCGACCGTCACGATGATCTCGTTCGGGTCCACCGACATCCCGTTTTCCAGGTAGCGGCGTGCGATCTGCCGGATCAGCCGCGGATGGCCGGGCGGTAGCCCGTCGGTCACGCCCCACAGCGACTTGTCGCGGCCGGCCGCATACGCATAGCGGTTCAGCTTCTCGAACGGAAACAGGCTCGGGTCCGGATACGGCGAACCCAGCGGCACCGCGTCGTCCGTGCCGATCGAGCGCAGCGTCGACAGCACGAGCCGGCTCACGTCGACCGACGACGAGATCGCGATCGGCTTCGACGGCCGCAGCTCGCGCACCGGCGCATGGCCGTCGTCGCGCCGCAGGTTCACGAAATAGCCGGACTGCGGACGGCTTTCGAGCAGCCCGCGGCTTTCCAGCAGCAGATACGCGTGCAGCACGGTCGTGATGCTGATCCGGTGTTGCTGGCTCGCCTGGCGCACCGACGGAATCCGGTCGCCGTGCCGGTACACGCCCTGGCGGATCAGGCGCTCGATATCGTCCGCGAGTTTTTCATAGAGTTTCATCGTGCGTCTCCTGCCGGCACGCGCCATCGCACCGCTTCGCCGTGTGCGTCAAATACGCACGTATTGCAGATGTTTCGCCCGCCGACCGGGCCGCCGTGATTCCTGATCTTTCCCTCCGGTTTTGCCTTTTCCATCGCACTGGCTCTCTCTTGAAGATGCGCCGGCAGGGTTCCGATACGGCTGGATCTGCAGCACTGTGCACTTGATGATGGAATCTTAAGAGAAGAACAGTTGGCGGCGAGTACACACATCGAGCGCGCGAACAAGAGTACAGTTCGGCGCGAATCGCGCATCGCGGGGAAACTGTACGTCTTATGAAATGGCCGGACGGCCGGGTGGCCGGCACCGCGCGGCCGGATCGGCCCGGGATGCCCGCCCACGCTTCACCGGCACGGCGCGCGCCGGGGCGCCGTTGCCGATAGGCGGGCGCCATTCGGTGGTGTTTTCGGAAGTCGCGCGTGCGGTCGACCTGCTCGTCAGCGTGTCCGTGTCCGTGTCCCCGCTCGCGCTCGACGACGATGCGCCCCGCACGGCGGCCGCTGCGCGCGCGACGAATCCGGTCCGTCAGCGCGATATCGGGACGCAACGCTGGCGCCGCCTGAACCGCTTGTAGGATTTACCGCTGGGTGTGATGGCGCGACAGCGCAGGCAGGGGCTGTCGCTCGTATTCGTCGAATCGGTTGCGCACGGCAAGATCGCGATCGACGAGCGCGGCGACCTGGTCAAGCCGCCGTACACGCTGTTCCGTGTCGAACAGGGGCAGTGGCGCAGCATTCGCACGGTCGGCGGCGCGTCGAACTGATCGACGCCGAACGGCAGGCGGCGTCATCGCGCCGTCTGCTGCCGCTGCACCTCCTGCGCTTTCATCTGCAGATAGGCACCCCGCTCCACTTCATGCAGTTGCTGCGGATACTGCTCGGTCGCGTCGAACCAGCGCGCGAGGCGCTGGTCGACCGGCTTGTCGAGCGTCGCGAGATACGTGTCGATCGCAAGGTAGTAGCGCATCGTGTTGCGCTCCAGCAGCCCGCGCACGCCGCCGATGTACTGCGGCTGCGCGGCCGAGGCGGGGCCGACGGTCGTGAACCCGACCTTGTCGCTGCCGACCGTCGCGAGGTAGGTCTTCATCGCCATCCGGCCGACCGTGCCGAAACCATACGAATACGTGAGGTGCAGGAACGTGCGCGACGCGCCGACCGGCACGGCTTCGAGCGCAATCCGGTAATCCTTCGTGCCCATCGGGCCGCTGTCGGCGGTCAGGTCGACCTGGAAATAATCGGGCGTCGCGGCCGCCACGCGATAGCGGAACTGCACGCGATAGGTATCCGACAGCTTTTGCTCGACCTTGCGGCCGAGGTTCACGTCGAGCACCGGGCCGTTGCCGCCGCTCGACGCACGGCAGTACTTCGTGTTCAGGTGCAGGATCAGCACCGCGCACCAGTTCGCGGGGCCTTGGGCGGGATCGTTGAGCTGGCCGTTCACCACCGCGAACGGATAATCGACGACCGCATAGATGTCGCCCTTCAGCGAAGACGACGCTTCCGACGATTCGAGCACCACCGGCCGGTGAAACGCGTTGTCCTTCAGTTGCGCGCCGAGGCTGCGATAGCGCTCGAGCAGCGCGGCCGCGCCGTTCGCGCCCTCCGCGCCGAACGACAGCGCGCTCCAGCCCACGCACACGGTCACGACGAGCGCGCGCCAGGCGCGGCGCGCCAGCCGCGTGCCGCGCGAAGCTCCGGATGTCTCCATGTTGGTACTCCCTGGCGCACGATGGTCGCGCGCATGTGTCACAGAATACGCCTGCCTGCTATGCGGTGCGGCATGCGGTGCGTTCGTCATCGGCCGCGCTTCACCGGCAGCGGCGATTGCGCGGCGGTGATCCGGATCAACGCCGCCAGCCATGCCGATCGTCCCGGCGAGCGCCGAACATCTTGCGCGCCGACACCGTACCGGCCGCCGCGATCTGCTCGACGATGAAATCGGCCGTGCTCTGGCTCGATGCCATCGGGATCTCCGGAATCGAAAATTCGTCTGACCTGCGTCGATGCCGTGCCGTTCCACTCATTTGTCGATGCCGAATGCGCTCGACATCTGCCGTGCCCGCTTCACGTCGTCGCCATGCAGATAGATCGACGTCGTCGAGATCGACGCATGCCGCAGGTTGTCGCGCACCGTCGTCAGCTCCGCACCGCGCGCCAGCGCGTGCGTCGCATGCGTATGCCGCATCCAGTGCGGGCTCGCCTGGCGCAGCTTGTGCGCGAGCGCCGGGTTGTCGGCTTCGACGGCATCGGCCGTCTGCGCGAAGAAGCGCTGCATCACCTTCCACAGCCGCACGCTCGTGATCGCGGCCGCGTCGTCTTCGGCGAGGCTAGGAATCAGCGGCGTATCGGGCCGCCAGCGCGCCGGCGTGACCGGCAACCGGCGCGCGACCAGATAGCGATCGAGCGCCGTGCGCGCGAGCGGCGGCAGCGCGACGCGGGCGGCCTTGCTGCCCTTGCCGACGACCTTCAGCCATGCGTCGCCGTGCGCGTCCGTCTCGATGTCGCCGAGCGTCGCGCCGACCAGTTCGCTCGCGCGCAGCCCGGTCGCATAGCCGAAATCGAGAATGAAGCGCAGCCGTTGCGCGGCGGCCGGCGGCCAGCCCGACCGCGGCGCACCGTCGGCCGTGCGCTTGCCGAATTCGAGCCCGTCGGCGATCGTGCGGACCAGCAGCCACTCGCCTTCGGTGAATGCGTGCGACGTATCGAGTGCGGTCACGCCGCGCGTGTCGCGCACCTTCACGCCCGCGAACGGATTCGCGAGCAGGTAGCGCTGCTCGATCAGCCAGCGGAACAGCGCGCCGAGCACCGACAGCGTGTACGCCGCCGACCGCGCGGACAACGCACCCGAGAACGGCCGCCAGTCGGGCGCGCCGCGCGGCCGCACGGGCCCGACCCAGCGTTCGTGCGGCGTCGGGCGGCGGATGAACGCGCGATAGGCGAGCGCGTCCTCGGTCGTCAGCGACGACAGCGCGCGGCCGCGCTCGACGATCGCCCATAGGATCAGCCGCTCGGCCTCCTTGCGGTACGCGCGCCGCGTCGCGGCCGATTCGTGCAGCGACAGCCACGCGTGCACGGCCGCGTAATCGTTGTCCGCGTCGAGCGTGCAGGTCGCGCGCGGCGCGCGGAACGTGCCGGCCGAGCCGTCGACTTCGTGCGGCAGTTTCAATTGCTCCCACGGCACGATGCTGCCGCGCGGCGTCGCGGCGATCAGCGCACGCGCCCGTTCGGTCAGGTCCGGATGCGCGGCGAAGAATGCCTCGATGCGCCGCGCGCTGGCCATGCCGAGGCCCGCGATCGCGCGCCACCACTGGCGCCGGCGCGGAATCCGCACGGTCAAGTCGGCGAGCGTCGCGATGCCGTGCGCACGCAACGCAACGACCGCGCGTGCCGGCAGCCACAGGCCGACGTCGTCGCCCATCTGCGGGACCGGTGCGCGCGCATGACGCAACTGGCCGATCGCGTCGGTGGCCGCTTTCGCGTGCCGCAAACGCTCACCGTCCGGATGGCCGAGCCGTTCCGCGAGATCGGGGCGGCCGACCTGCCGCGCGACGCGCACGAGGCGGCGGCGAATCGCGCCGATCACGCCGCGCGCCGAGCGCCCGTCTCCGAGCCGGTCGGGCAGATAGCGCTCGACGGCCTGGCGCACGGCCATGCCCGCGTACCACGCGCGCAGTGCGGCCAGTTCGTCGGCATCGGGAAAGCCTGCGGGCGCAGGTGTGGAATCGGGGGAAAGCTGTGCAGTGAGGCGCGGTTTCATGGGCGCCAGTTTGACAGAAGCGCCGAGTTGGCGGCAACGTTGAGGCGGCTGATGATTCAGGCCGGCCGGGACGGCACGAACGCGCCGGCGACGCCACGCGACCACGCGAAATCACGGCGGCGCAACGGCTGTCGCCGGTCGTCGCGAAACCGTGGCCCGACGGGCGCCGCCACCCGACCCGTGCGCATCACGCCTCGCCTTTCGGCCCCGGGTTCAGCATCACGACGAAGCCGGCCACGCCGACGATCAACGCGATGGCGCCGCCGCGCAGCATCGTCGCGGCATCGAACAACAGGCCCGTCACGACGGCCATCATTCCGGCCAGCGACATGAACACGGCGATCGCCGCGACGACGATGCGGTACTGGCGGCGTATCATCGCGCGCACCGCGTCATGCCGCGGCCGAGGCCGCCTTCACGTCGGCGTCGTCGCCGCGAATCAGCAGCACCGGGCACTTCGAGCCGCGCACGAAGCGCTCGGCGACGCTGCCGAGCAGCACGCGCCGGATGCCGCGCCGCCCGTGCGTGCCGACCACCGCGAGATCGATGCCACGCTCCTTCACGTAGCGCTGCAGCCGCTCCGCGATGTCCTCGCCGATGCTCTCGGTCTCGACCAGTTCAGCGTCGCCCTTCGCGCCGGCCAGCGCGATGACCTGTTCGGCTTCGCGCAGCACCTTGCGCCCGTCGTCGCGGATTTCCTCGACGAGCGCGTGCGGATCGAGACGGCCCGCATACGTGAACAGCACCGACTTGTCGACCACATACACGACGCTGACGTGCGCGTTGCCCGCCAGCGCCACCTTCACGGCCTCGGCAAGCGCCTGTTTCGACGAAGCGCTGCCGTCGACGGCCACCATGATCTTCTCGTACATGCGAACCTCGCTGGGGTGAGTTGCCGCGCGCGCTGTCGCGTGCGGCCATGTCGCCATCATCGGCCGACAGCGGGTTCCGGTCTTGACGACGATCAAGCCGGCAGACGTCCGGCCTGCGACCGGACGACGCGGTCGCCCGGACAAGCGGCGAAGCGGAACCGGAAGTGCGAACCACGTCGTCGATCAGGCCGCCGATCCGCATGTCGGTCGGAGCGTCCGGGCGGATTCCGCCGGCTTCCGTGCTCGCGTTGCCGCTGTCGATCCCGACACGACCGAACAGCCATCGCGCCGAAGGCGCTATCATCAACCATGCGACTTTCGTCCGGCCCTTTTTTGCCGGCCCCACTTTCAACTCGCTCAACCGACATGACAACGACTATCGAACGCGTGGACGGCGCCGCCCAGCATCTGGTCGCCGCCCGCCATGCCGGCTCGCCCGGCCCGCTGTTGCCCGATGCACTGCGTCCCGACGACATCGAGACCGCGCTCGCGATCCAGCAGCGCGTGGCCGATTTGCTCGGCGAACCCGTCGGCGGATGGAAATGCGCGCTGCCGCCGCCCGATCGCGTGATCCTCGCGCCGATCTTCGCGTCGACGATCCGCGAAGCCGATGCACCGTACCGCGTCGTCGGCGGACCGATCGTGCGGATCGAACCGGAAATCGCATTCGTGCTCGATCGCGACCTGCCCGCGCGCGAGCACCCGTACGACGAAGACGACGTGCGCGCGGCCATCCGCGAGGTGCGCATCGTGCTCGAGGTGCTCGGCTGCCGCTACGCGGAGCCCGCGCGCGCGTCGAAGTTCGAGCTGCTGGCCGACGGGCAATTCAACCAGGGGCTGTGCGTCGGCCCGGTCGTGCCCGATGGACTGAACGTGCCGCTCGCGACGCTGGCGTTGTCGTTCGAAGGCGCGCTGAACCGCACGATCGACGGCAGCCATCCGGACGGCGATCCGCTCAAGCCGCTGGTGTGGCTCGTCAATTTCCTCGCGTCGCGCGGCGACGCGGTGCGCGCCGGCCAGATCGTGACGACCGGCTCGTACGCGGGCGCGATCGACGTGCCGCTCGGCGATGCGCTGACGGTCCGCTTCGGCGAGCTCGGCAGCCTGTCGGTGACGTTGACCGCGTGACGGTTCGGTCGCTTTCACGCTCCCGTCCGCCATGTCGCTGACACCGCTTCCCGCCCTGCTCGACGCGACGCTGCGCACCGTCGCGCGCCGTTACCGGCTGCCGCCGCTCGACCGCGCGTCGGCGCTGACCGACGCGACGAACCCGGCCACCGCGCTGGCGATCGTGATCGAGGAAGCGCGCAGCATGCGGGCGGACGGCCACGCGCCCGGCGCGGACTTGCGGCAGCGCTTCATCGACGCGCTCGGGCGGATGATCCGCGATGCGATGGATCCGTCGTCCGGCGATCCGTCGTTTCAGGCATCGGTGCTGCGCCACGATGCGCCGAACGTGCGCGAATACGCGTCGTTGTCCGCGCACGCGGAGCAGGACCGGCGCGCGCTGCACTCGGCCGTCAATGCGATCGCGCACCCGGCCAAGCTCGAGCGCAGCGCCCACGCATGGCAACGCGACGGCCTCGCGCGCCTGCACGCGGCCGCGGCCGCTGCGTCGTGGGCCGAACTGCACGCGGCGCTCGCGCACCTGCTCGCGCGGCCCGAGACGGCGACCGACACGGCATTCGAGCAGGACATCGTCAGGCTCAAGGACAGCCCCGCGCTCGAACGCATGCTGCGGCTCGATGCGCTCGCCGCGGACGAGGACGTCCGTCGCTACCGCGCGTTGTGGGTCCGGCAGGGGCCGCTCGTCGGCAGCACGGTGGCCGTCGCGCAAGGCGCCGCGTCCCAGCGGCGCGGCGCGGCCGTCGAAGCGCTGGCGGCACAGGCGCTCGACGCATTTGCGCGCCGGCTCGACGCGGTGGACGAGCAGCGTACCTACCGCGTGGTCACGTCGATGCGCGTGCCGTCGTCGATCCCGGGCCGGCACGACCGCGCGAAAACCGAATGGGACGCGATCCTGCTCGAACGGGCGCGCGGCAGCGACCCGGCGCCTGCGTGGAACGTGCGCTTCCTCGTCGAGGCGAAGGCCTCCGCGGATGCCGCGACGACCGATCTGCCGCGGCTGCTGCGCGGCCTGAACCTGCTCGCGCAGGCGGATCCCGACACGGTCTATGCATTCGAGACGCACCAGGGCACGGTGCGCGTGCATGGCGCATCGCTGCACGCATTGACGACCGACGAAGCGGCGCTGCCGCGCGAAGTGCTGTATTGCTGCGACGCGTCCGCGGACGCGACGCCGCGCCTGCTGGGCGCCGCGAGCCGGATGCAGTTGCTGTCCGCGCAGGCGAGCCTCGAATACGCGAGCGCGCTCGCGCGGCGGCCGGACGCCGATCCGGACGGCCTCGGCGTCATCTGGCATGCCCTGCTGACGCTGCCGCAATGGCAAGCCGTGCTGCATCAGTATCCGTCGTTGCGGCAAGTGCGCGAGCTGATGGTGGCCATCGACGATTTGCGCGCCACGCTCGACGAAATGGACGACGGAGGCATCGCCAGCAGCGTGTGCGCGTGAGGCGCGAGCACGGCCGCGACGCTCGCGCGCGCCCGGCCCGGTTGGCGCCCCGCCGGCCGTCACGCGCCGTGAGGTACGATACGCGCCGGGGCAGCGCGCCCCCTGAGAGACCCGGCCGTCGCGGCCCCCTAACCAGCACAAGAAAAATGCGAAGAAACCCGACGCTGCACCGCAACCTGTTCGCCGCGCTGGCGGCCAGCCTGCTCTGGATGCCGGCCGCCCATGCCAGCGGCGACGACGGCTGCTACGTGCCGACCACGCTCCGGCAGGCTTCATACTCGTGCGGCAACGTGCCGATGCTGACGCCCGCCAACGACACGCGCATCAACGCGATGCTGATGATGGCCGACAGCGCCAAGGTCGCGCAGGTATTCCCGGACCCGAAGACCATCCCGGCGAAAGAGCGGATCAACCAGATCGTCGTGCCGTTCCCGATGGATTTCTCCGGATGGATCTACATCGGCCAGAAGGAGCCCGACAAGACCGGTAGCGCGGCGGACGCCGATGCGTCGTCGAACCGGTACGCGGACGGCGAAGGCAGCATCTGCCGCAGCATGAGCGCCGGCGCGGACGCGTTCAACGAAGCACTCGGCGGCGCCGGCGGCCTGCCCGCCGACGAAGCCGCCCGCCTGCGCGCGGCGCGCGCCGACATCGCGCAGAAAACCTGTGGCGCGGGGGCCGCGAGCGCCGCGTGGGCGAAGCCGCCGGTCAAGTCGCCGCTCGGCCAGCAGTTCGCCGCGTACCTCGACGGCACGAACGCGTTCTATCGCGCCGACTTCCTCACCGCGACCCGCGCGTTCGCGAACGCATCGCACAGCGCGGACCCGTGGCTGAAGGAAACCGGCCTCTACATGGCCGGGCGCGCGCAGTTGAACGCCGCGCAAGCCAACGTATTCGACCACGACAGCCCGACGCCGACGCGCGCGCGCGTGACGAAGGTGTCGCTCGACGCGGCGAACACCGTGTTCCGCACCTACCTGAAGGTGTATCCGAAGGGACGCTATGCGGTGTCCGCGGCCGGGCTGTTGCGACGGGTCGCGTGGCTCGGCGGCAACGTCACGCAGCAGGCCGACCTGTACGGCCATGCACTCGCGCGCTGGTCGCCGGCGACGTCGAACGTGCCGCTGATGCAACTGGCGAACGAACTCGACAGCAAGCTGCTGTTCGGCCCGGAATTCGACGCCGGCCAGATCCAGTCGCCGACCGTGCTCGCCACCGTCGACCTGCTGCGCATGCGCGCGTCGGACAGCAGCGATGCGAGCCGCAAGCCGATGACGCTCGACGAACTGCAGGCGCAGAAGCCGCGCTTCGCGAACGCGCCCGCGCTGTACGACTACCTGCTCGCGACCTGGTACGTGCAGATCGGGCACAAGCCGGACGCCGCCCTCGATCTGCTGCCGCGGACGCCCGCCGCGCCGCTCGACTACTTCGGCCTCAGCCAGCAGGCGCTGCGCGGGTTCGCGCTGGAGGACAGCGGCCAGAACGACACGGCCCGCCAGCTGTGGCGCGACCTGATTCCGCTCGCGAAATTCCGCTTCCAGCGCGAAATGCTGGAACTCGCGCTCGCGATCAACCTGGAACAGGCCGGGCTCGTCAACGACGCGTTCGCCGACGATTCGCTCGTGCAGAACGCCGCGATCCGTGCGGTGCTGCTGCAGCGCGCGGCCAATGCCGACCTGTTGCGCGCGCAGGCGCAGAATCAGGCGACGAGCGGCGCGCTGCGCGACACCGCGCTGTATACGCTGCTGTACAAGGAACTCACGCGTTCGCACTACGCGGACTTCCTCGCCGATACCGCGCTGGTGTCGGGCACGCCCGCCGATCCGTTGAAGCCGTTCATCGCCGCCGGCGCGAAAAACGAGGACGGCTACACGTGCCCCTCGGCGCGCGACGTCGCCGCGACGCTGCAGCAGAATCCGGCCGATCCGAAAGGGCTGAACTGCCTCGCCGATTTCGTGCGCGTGCATCCGCCGGCGTCGGGCCTCGAAATCGATCCGGTGCCCGCGTGGGTCCGCAACGGGTCGAGCGCGGCCGCCACGCGCGTGCCGCCGACACTCGGCGCGGCGCCGTCGCAGTTCGCCGGCAAGCCGTACGAGCGGATGTCGAGCTACGTGACGGTGATGGCCGATACGCAGGCGAACCCGAACGATCGCGCGTACGCGTTCTACCGTGCGATCAGGTGCTATGCACCGGCCGGCGCCAACGAATGCGGCGGCAAGGAGGTGTCGAAGAGCACGCGCAAGCGCTGGTTCGACACGCTGAAGACGGCCTATCCGGGCAGCCCGTGGGCGCAGAAGCTCCGCTACTACTGGTAGGCCGCATGAAGCACATCGCGTGCGTCGCGCTGCTGCTGGCCGCGCGCGTCGCGCTGGCCGGCACCGTCGACGCCGCGCAGTACGACGCGTTCTGGCTGTGGGCCGGCGTGAAGCCGCAGGCGGTCGTGCGCGACGCGCGCATCGTCTACGTGCTGCAAGGACAGATCGAGGCGTCGCCGCGGGACGAGTCGCAGGTGCGCGTGATCGCGCAGGGCGTCGCACTGCCGCCCGCGCCCGACGCGCGTGTGTGGCTCGTCTATCGTGCGCATACGCTGCGCTGGACGCCGCGCGTCACGCAGATCATGCTCGCGCAGCTCGCGCGCTGGCGTGCGTCGGGCCGCACGATCGCCGGCATCCAGATCGATTTCGATGCGGGCACGCGCCACCTGCAGGATTACCTCGCGTTCCTGCGCACGCTGCGCGAGACCTTGCCCGCCGATTGCCGGCTCAGCATCACGGGGCTGCTCGACTGGAGCAGCCGCATCGATACCGACCAGGTCAACGCGCTCAAGGGCATCGTCGACGAGGTGGTCGTGCAGACCTACCAGGGCCGCCGCACGATCCCCGACTACGCGGCGTACCTGCCGCGCGTCGCGCGGCTGCAACTGCCGTTTCGCATCGGCGTGATCCAGGGCGGCGACTGGGACGCGCCGCCGTATCTCGCGACGAACCCGTGGTTCCGCGGCTACGTCGTGTTCCTGCGCAACGGTTAGTGTGGCGGACGTTCGACGGGCGTCGGATCGCCGGTTTTCAATCGCGGCGCCGCCCGCCGCGGCGGGCCGGCGCCGCCACCGTCATGCCCGCACGAACGCCAGCAGATCGGCGTTGAGCACGTCCGCATTGACCGTCAGCATGCCGTGCGAATAGCCCGGGTACGTCTTCAGCGTGCCGTTCTTCAGCAGCTTGATCGACTTCAGCGCGGCATCCGCGATCGGCACGATCTGATCGTCCTCGCCATGCAGCACGAGCGTCGGGACGGAGATCGACTTCAGGTCGTCGGTCTGGTCCGTTTCCGAAAACGCCTTGATGCCGTCGTAATGCGCCTTCGCGCCGCCTTCCATCCCCTGCCGCCACCAGTTGCGGATCACGCCCTGGTGCACGGTCGCGCCTTCGCGATTGAACCCGTAGAACGGACCGCTCGCCACGTCGAGGAAGAACTGCGCGCGATTGTCGGCGAGCGCTTTCCGGAAGCCGTCGAACACCTCCAGCGGCAGGCCTTCGGGGTTCGATTCGGTTTTCAGCATCAGCGGCGGCACCGCGCTGACCAGCACGGCCTTCGCGACGCGGCCGGCCGGCTCGCCGTGCTTCGCGACGTAGCGCGCCACTTCGCCGCCGCCCGTCGAATGGCCGACATGCACCGCATTGCGCAGGTCGAGCGCCTCGACGACCGCGAACGCGTCCGCCGCGTAATGGTCCATGTCGTGGCCGTCCCAGACCTGCGCCGAGCGGCCGTGCCCGCGCCGGTCGTGCGCGATCACGCGATAGCCGTGCTGGACGAAGAACAGCAGTTGCGCATCCCAGTCGTCGCTGGACAGCGGCCAGCCGTGGTGGAACATGACGGGCTGCGCGTCTTTCGGACCCCAATCCTTGTAGAAAATCTCGACGTTGTCCTTCGTGGTGACGTATGGCATCGCGGTACTCCTGTGAGGTGGATGAACGTGGCGAACGGGCCGCCGCCATTATCGGCTTTATTGTGAAACCACGACGCCATCGTGCAATGCGATGGCCGATCCTCCACCGGCAGGAAACGGACGAGGCGGCGCGCGTCAGCCGTCCGTCGACACCGTCAGCGCCTCCCACGCGCGGATTTCGTCGTCCAGCGCCGCCAGCTTGCTCCGCACGAGCCGCAGCGCGTCGCTGCCGAGCAGCAGATGCGCGGGCGGATGGTCCGCCGCGATGACGGCGAGCATCGCCCGCGCGGCCTTCGCGGGGTCGCCCGGCTGCTTGCCGCTTTTTTCCTCGCGTGCGCGGCGGATCGGGTCGAACAGCGCGTCGTAGTCGGCGATCGAGCGCGGCGTGCGCGCCATCGAGCGGCCGGCCCAGTCGGTGCGGAACGAACCCGGCGCGACGGCCGTCACCGCGATGCCGAACGGCTCGAGTTCCTTGCCGAAGGTCTCGGAAATGCCCTCCAGCGCGAACTTGCTGCCGCAGTAATACGCGATGCCCGGCATCGTGATGTGCCCGCCCATCGACGTGATGTTCAGGATGCGTCCGCGCCGGCGTTCGCGCATGAACGGCACGACGGCCTTCATCATCGCGACCGCGCCGAACACGTTCACGTCGAACTGGCGGCGCATCTCGTCGAGCGGCGACTCCTCCATGATCCCTTCGTGCCCGTAACCCGCGTTGTTCACCAGCACGTCGACGGGCCCGACGTTCGCCTCGATGTCCGCGACGACGCCGTCGATCCGCTCGAAATCGGTCACGTCGAGCACGCGTGCGACGGCCGCCTGCGCGGACAGCGCCTCGAAGTCGCGCGCCGCCTGCGCGCTGCGCACCGTGCCGACCACCGTGTGGCCGGCGGCCAGCGCTTCCTGGGCCAGCGCGCGACCGAAACCGCTGCTGACGCCGGTAATGAGCATGATGTTGCCGGATGCCATGTGAACTTCTCCCGAATGTCGATTCAAGCGTGCATACTAGTCTGACGAACGACGCCGAATAAGCCCGATTCCGCTGATTTTCTTGCACAAAACTATGAACACCGTGTCCGTCTCCGCCCGATCTCCAGCGCTGTCGCCGCGCGACCGGAAGCGCCTGGTGGCGCTGCTGCGCGCGCTGGCGCCGAACGAGGGCTACAACCTGACCGCGCTGCCGAGCGTGCGCATCCTGCGCTCGAACCGCGCGCTGTCGCGTACGCCGGTGCTGTACGACCCGGGCATCGTGATCGTGTGCCAGGGGTCGAAGCGCGGCTACTTCGGCGGCGAGTGCTATCTGTACGACGAACACCATTACCTGGCCGTCTCCGTGCCCGTCCCGTTCAGCATGGAAACCGACGCGACGCCGGAGCGCCCGCTGCTTGCGCTGTACCTGCACCTCGATTTCACGCTGGCCGCCGAACTCGCCGCGCAGATCGATCGCGCGGGCGTCGCGGAAACCGTGCAGGCGCCGAAGAGCATGATGTCGACGCCGATGGACGAAGCGATGCACGCGTCGGTGCTGCGTTTCGTCGACGCGATGCAGCGGCCGCTCGACGCCGCCGTGCTCGGCCCGGCGCTGCTGCGCGAGCTGTATTTCCGCGTGCTGACCGGCGCGCAAGGCCACGCGATGCGCAGCGCGCTGGCGATGCGCGGGCAATACGGCCGGATCGGGCGATCGCTGCGCATGATCCACGCCGATTACGCGCGGCCGCTCGACGTGTCGCAACTGGCCGACGAAGCCGGCATGAGCGTGCCGAGCTTTCACAGTCACTTCAAGGCGATCACGCAGGTGTCGCCGATGCAGTACCTGAAATCGACGCGGCTGCATCAGGCGCGGCTGTTGATGGTGCGCCAGGATCTGACGGCGGAGGCGGCCGGCTATGCGGTCGGCTATACGAGCCCGTCGCAGTTCAGCCGGGAATTCAAGCGCCTGTTCGGCTTGACGCCGGCGAAGGAAGCGCGGCGCATGCGCGCGAGCTTCGCGATTCCGGAGGCGTTCGACGATGCGGTGTTCGTGTCGTCGCATTGACGTCGTTGACGTGCGCCGAACCCCGGCCGCGACGCACGCGTTCATCGCGCCGCATCGAGCGCGCGGCCGGGCGGCGACTTCAGGATGAACGCGGTCACGCCCCGGATGCCCTGCGGCGCCAGCGCGAGACTTCGGCTCTCGGGCCGGCGGCCGGCCGTCGCGGTCGCGGACAACGCCGAGGCAGTGGTCGCGGAATTCGGCGACCAGTCGCCCGACCACGCGACGCTGACGACCCATCCGGTCATCGCGCTGCTCGCGGTCGAGTCCATCAAGGCCGACGTAAGCGGCCGCGTCTTGATCGACGCGATGAGTCCGGCAGAATACCGGAAAGTGCTGACGCATCCCGACATGCAGGCGATGCTCGCACCGCTCGACTAACAGGGCTGACCCACACGAGATACCGATGACCCAGTACACCTTCCGCCTGCTGAACGTCTTCGCCGAATCGACGTTCGGCGGCAACCCGCTGTGCGTGTTCGACGATGCGCGCGGCATGGACGACGGGACCATGCAGGCGCTGGCCGTGCAGTTCAATCTGTCGGAGACGACCTTCGTGCTGCCGTCCGAGCGCGCGCATGCACGCGTGCGCATCTTCACGCCCGGCTACGAGATGGCTTTCGCGGGCCATCCGACGCTCGGCACCGCGCACGTCGTGCGCGACCTGCTCAAGGCGGGCGATGCGCTATCGCTCGAATTCAAGGCCGGCGTCGTCGACGTCGCCGCGCGCGGCGACGTGTGGACCTTCATCGCGCCGCACGCCGGCATGCCGAACACGGCGCCGTGCGCGTTGCCGAATGCGGAGGTCGCGGCGCTGCTCGGGATCGCGGAAAGCGACCTGCTCGCGCCGCCGCTGTGGGTCGACACCGGTGCCGACCAGTTGCTGGTCGCGCTCAAGGACCCGGCCGCCGTGCGGCGCGCGCAGCCCGATAGCGCGCACCTCGACGTCTGGCCGCGAAGCAGCCTCGGCCGCAAGACCGCCTATGTGTTCGCGTTCGACGCCGCGCGCCCGGGGACGGTCGTGTCCCGCTACTTCTTCGTGAAGCAAGGCGGCGGCGTGTCGGAAGACCCCGGCACCGGATCGGCCTGCGCGAATCTGGGCGGCTGGCTGCTCGCCGCCGGACACGATCTACCGGCCGCGTTTCGGGTCGAGCAAGGCGAAGCCGTCGGCCGGCCCTGCCTGCTGCGCTTGTCGGTCGATGCCGCGGGCGAAATCGGCGTCGGCGGGCGCGTGATCGAAATCGGGCGCGGCGTGATCAACGTGTGACCGGCGCACGCCCGCCGATGCCGACGCCGACGCTCATCGCGCGCCTACCCGCCACACCGTCACTTCGTGCAGCGTCTCGCCCGGCTTGAGCGCCGTCGACGGGAAGGCCGGATGATTCGGCGAATCGGGAAAGTGCTCGGCCTCCAGCGCGAACGCATCGGTTTGCCGGTAGGCCGTCCCGCCCTTGCCCGCGACACTGCCGTTCAACCCGTTGGCCGTATAGAACTGCAGCCCCGGCTGCGTCGTGTACAGCTCGAGGAACCGCCCGGACGCCGGGTCGTAAGCGCGCGCGGCAAACGCCGGCGCCGTCTGGCCGCCCTGGTCGAGCACCCAGTTCTGGTCGTAGCCATGCGCGATCGCGAGCTGCGGATACGCATCGCGCAAATGCGCGCCGATCGGCGTCAACTGGCGCAGATCCATCGGCGTGCCCGCGACGCTCGCCAGTTGCCCGGCCGGAATCGACGTGCCGTCGGTCGGCGTGAAACGCGATGCGGCGATCTCGATCAGTTGCCGCTCGACGCTGCCGGCCGCCTGCCCCGCCAGATTGAAGTAGCTGTGGTTGGTCAGGTTGACGACCGTGTCCCGGTCGGTCGTCGCGCGGTAGTCGATGCGGATCTCGTCGTCGCGGGTCAGCGTGTAGGTGACGTCCGTCGTCAGCGTGCCGGGGAAGCCGTTCTCGCCGTCGGGGCTCACGTAGCGCAGCGTGACGCTCGAACCCGCCGCGTCGCTGCGCGTACCGGTGACCTTCCACACCTTCGCGTCGAAACTGTCCGGGCCGCCGTGCAGCGTGTTCGGCCCGTCGTTGACCGGCAGCGTCCACGTCTTGCCGCCGAGCGTGAAACGCCCGCCCGCGATGCGGTTCGCATACCGGCCGATCAGCGCGCCGAAATGGATGTTGCCGTTGTGCGCTTCGTAGTCGCGCAGCGAATCGAAGCCGAGCACGATGTCGGCAACGTGGCCGGTGCGGTCGGGCACGTCGAGCGCGGTCACGATGCCGCCGTACGTGATGACTTTCAGCGTCACGCCGTGCCGGTTCGCGAGCGTGTACTGGCTCACCGCCTGCCCACTCGCGGTCGTCCCGTAATCGGCGCGGCTGATCGACACGTCGGGCGCCGCCGATGCGACGGCTGCGTGCAGCGCGAACGTTGCGAACACACCTATCGCGAGCATCGGTTGTCGCGGCCAGCGTCGTTTCATGAAAATCTCCAAAGTGATGCGGCCCGTGCAGGCGCGCAAGTTGCATGCCCGCACGGCGCCACGTTTGCCATGCTGCGCGCATCGTCCGCCCGAGCGAGCGCCGCCATGAACGCCGTATCCCCCGATATCGCGCGCATGCTGCGCGCCGCCCGCGATGCCTGCTTCGGCACGGCGGCCGTGTGGCCGCTCGTCGAGCGCGAATACGGCGAGCCGCGGCGCTTCGATCACACGCTCGCGCATCTGGCGGAATTGTTCGCGCACCTCGCGCCGTATCGTACGGAATCGCCGTGGCCGGCCATCGAGCTCGCGGCATGGGCCCATGACGTCGTCTACGCGACGACGCTGCAGGACGACGCGGACAACGAAGCGCGCAGCGCTCGTGCGGGTCGCGAACACGCACTGTACCGCGTCATGGTTGCACGCGCACGCATCGCATCCGTCCATGGCCCGCGATCTCGTGCTGGCCACGCCGTCGCACCGGCTGCCCGAAACATACGCCGCCGATCCGCCATGGCAGCGCGCGGCGCGGACCGGCGCACCCCGCCTTCGCATCGCGACGATCGCGATCACGTATGGTCCGCGCGCCACCGGCGTGGCGTGACACCGGTCAACCGCGTGAAGGTTCGCGAGAAATGGCTTTGATCGGCGAAGCCGCACGCGGCGGCGATCAGGCTCAACGGCACGTCCGGGTTGCGCATCCATTCCTTCGCCCGTTCGACGCGCTGCACGATGAGCCAGCGATGCGGCGGCAGCCCGGTCGTCCGATGAAACGCCTTGACGAAATGACTGCGAGACAGCCCGCACGCGCTCGCCACGTCGGCCAGCGCGATGTTGCCGTCGAGATGCGCGAGCAGCAGCTCTTTCGCGCGGCGCGCCTGCGACGGCGTGAGCTTGCCGTCCGACTTTTCCCGCCGTTCGCCGATGCCGCCGTATCGGCACGCGACGTGCGCCTGGAACGCCAGCCCCACGTGATCGATAAAGATCTGCGATGCCTCGCCAGGCCGGGCCAGCGCGGGCAGCAGCGCGCGTCCGAGCGCATGGATGACCGAATCGTGGGTGCTCAGATGCGGCGGCAGATAAAGCTGCGGCCGCCGCCGGCCGCCGAGGTCGTCGACCGTTTCCTCGAGCGTGTGGCGCGGCAGGTGGAAATGCAGGCAATCGAACGCGCCCTTCAGGTCGGCCACCCAGCGACGGTCGAGATCGTAGATTGACACGGTTCCCGCGTCGTACGGGACGAACGGCGCGGGGCGGCCATCGAGCCACAGATCCTGTTCGCCGAACGCATGCAACTGCAAGACGATCAGATCCGTATTCTCCAGTTCATAGGGCGCGGTCAGCCCCATGTTCCGGCGCAAGGTCTTGAGTCGGACGATACCGATTTGCCCCTTCGGCAACGCCTGCGTGACGATGGTCTGCCTGACGTCGGCCGGGATGAAATCGGAGGATGCGGTGTCCGGCTGAGCGGTGGTCATGGGACGATGCGAAGAGACGAATGACAGGAGTGGCCACTCTAGCAAATCACGGTGACGCGCGCCGCTCGCGCCGCGGCGGCACTGGTATGATGCGCCAGCCACCCCCTACCGGAATTTGCGATGAAGCTGTCATTCGAAGCGCTCGAAGCCCTGGACGCGATCGACCGCACCGGAACCTTTGCCGAAGCGGCGGAACTGCTGCATCGCGTGCCGTCCGCGCTGACCTACCTCGTGCAGAAACTTGAAAGCGATCTCGGCGTGGCGCTGTTCGACCGCAGCGGCCGGCGCGCGAAGCTCACGCATGCGGGACGCATCGTCGTCGAGGAAGGCCGCCGCCTGCTGCGCGCGGCCGAGCAACTCGAGCTGAAGGCGCTGCGTGCGCAACAGGGCTGGGAAACGGAAGTGCGCGTCTGTATCGACGAAATTCTGCCGTTCGGCGCGCTGTGGCCGTACGTCCACCGCTTCTACGCGCTCGGAATGGACACGCGGCTGCGGCTGTCGACCGAAGTGCTCGGCGGCGCGTGGGATGCGCTGATTTCGCGGCGGGCCGATCTCGTCGTCGGCGCGGCGGGCGAACCGCCGGAATTGCCGGGCATCGTCGCGCGGCCGATCGGCTCGCTCAGGCACGTGTTCGCGGTCGCGCCGTCCCATCCGCTCGCGGCGTTGCCCGAACCGCTCGCGATGGCATCGGTCGTCCAGTATCGCGGCGCGGTGATCAGCGATACGTCGCGCGAATTGCAGCCGCAGTCGGTCGCGATCGATGCGGGCCAGCCTTACCTCGCGGTACCGACGCTGGCCGCGAAACTGGAAGCGCAATGCGAAGGGCTCGCGGTCGGCACGCTGCCGGAATGCATCGCGGCGCGCGCGATCGCCGACGGCAAGCTCGTCGCGCGCCAGGTGACGGGCATGCGCGACACCACGCACTGCTATCTCGCGTGGCGCGGCGACGAGGCGGGCCGCGCGCTGCACTGGTGGGTCGAGCAACTCGACCAGCCGGATCTCGTCGAGCGTTTCACGACACCCGACTGACGCGCCCGTTCACCGCCCGTCGGCACGCCGGGGCCGCACGCGCTGCCCCCCGGCCGCCCGCCGATGACTGACGGCCCGGCATCGCACGCGTCACGCAGCGCCCCGGCACGGCGCCACGCGCCGCGACGGCAAGCGCACGTCCATCCCGTCCCGCCGGCGACCCTCGCGATCCGCGCCGCGCGTCAGCCGAGCGAATCGTGCAGCCGCTTCATTTCCTTCTCGAGCCATCCGATCAGGCTGAACCCCGCGTGCGCCTGCTCGACCGGCGGAATCATCATCCTTTCCTCGGTCGCGACATGTTCGGTGAGCGACTCGCACATCAGCCTGCCGAGCGCCGGCTTCCTGCCGATCAGCGCCGCCAGATCCTCGCTGCGAAGCTGATGCACGGTCATCGCGGTCACCGCGTGGACGGTCGCATGAAGCCGCGTGCCGGCGAGCACGACCGACTGCCCGATCGCATCGCCGGGCGCCATCCGACGGACTTCGACGTCGCCCGCCGCACCCGGCACGAACACCGCCGCGACGCCCGATTCGACGATCGTCAGCACGCGCGACTCGGCATTCGACGCATAGATCACGTCGCCCTTGCCGAACGAACGCGATACCAGCGCATCGGCCAGCACGGCCAGATCGTCGTCGTCGACGCATGCGAACAATTCGACCGCCCGCAACAGCGGCAGCCGGCGCGATACCGGATGCGCTTGCGATGTCGATGGCGACGCACACGCCGGCGCGGCTCCCGCGAGCGGCCGCCACGCGACGCCCGCCGCGGCCAGGTGCCGATGCGCGAGATCGTAGAGCGCGTTGCGCACGGTGGTTTTCTTCTGCAGTGCGTCGACGTAACAGACGAGTTCGTACTGGATCGCGTTCGCGCGGAACGCCTTCACGACGGCGATCGGCGCCGGGCGCGCGAGCACGTCGAGCGAACTCGCCGCGGCCCGCTCCAGTGCGCCGACGGCGACGGCCGGCCGCACCGCGGGATCGAGGTCGAGCGCGAGCGTGACGCCGTGCAGGCCGGCCGGCTCGCTGAGGTTCACGATCGTGGCGCGCGCCGCCGCGCTGTTCGGCACGACGACCAGGTTGCCGAGGCTGTCGATCAGCTTCGTCGCGCGCCAGTTGCTCTCGACGATCCGCCCTTCGAGCTCGCCGATCGACACCGTATCGTCGAGCCGGAACGGTTGCGTGGTATTCAGCACGAGCCCGGAGAACACGTCGTTCAGCGTGTTCTGGAGCGCGAGACCGAGTATCACCGCGACGGCGCCGGAGGTCGCGACGAGGCCGCTCAACGGCAGGCCGAGCACGTAGCCCAGCGCGGCCACCGCGGCCGCGCCGAACACGATGCCCGCGGCGATGTCGTGAAAGAGCCGCTGGCTGTGCCACGCACGCGGCAGCAGCAGATGATTGAGCAGCAGGCTGAACACGATCGCGCACTGGAGCCACCATGCGATGCAGATCGCCTGGACCGCGATCCGGTCGAGCCCGCCGATCGATGCGGGCACCGCGAGCGGGCTCACGCCGGTCGCGAACAGCACGGCGCTCAGCGCGGCGAACGCCGCACAGCGCCGGATCGCGCGCGTCACGGGGCGCGCGTGCCCGAACAGCCGCCACGCGGCGAGATCGGCCAGCACGATCGGCGCGCCGTAGATCGCCGTATCGGAGAAATTCAACATGTCGGATCGCCAGCGCGGCGCGCGAAAGGGTCAAGGCGGCAAGACGAACGTCGCCGCGGGAACGGAATCATCGGACGCATCGCGTGCCGACCGCCGTCGCGCCGGTCGCGGCTAGTCCCGCCGGCGCGCGACGCCCGGCAACGGCAACACGTAGCGGCCGGCGCCGGCGATCGCGATCGTGCCGAACAGGATCAGCAGCATCCATGCGAACTGCGCATCGCGCAGCGGCCAGTCCGGGTGCACGCACACCAGCGCGACGAGCGTGACGATCATCACCGGCAGCGCCGCGAGCCTCGGGTACAGGCCGACGATCATGAAGATCGGGCACACGACCTCCGCGAAGATCGCGAACACGATCGACAGCGTGCGGCCGAGATGGAACGGATCCTCGATGGCGGCGGCTTCGGCCGTGTAATGCAGGATCTTCGGCAGGCCGTGAACCACGAGCAGCAGCACGCTGGCCGATACACGCAGGAACAGCAGGCCGAGATCGGTCGCGTGGCTGGAAAGGTCGGAGTGGGCAGGATTCATACGGCGTTTCGTCGATTGAGCGGGATGCACGGCGGCGTGCGCCGGGTGGCATGCCGGCGCCCGCCGTCCAGGCAATCTACGCGTGCCGCCTGCCGCTGTCCTGTATCCGGGCTGAATCGTTCTGAAACAGGCGAGCGGCGCGCGAACCCGGCGTCACGACTCGCGCGACGGCAACTCGGCCTCGGCCGCATCGAATCCGAGCGCGTGCACTTCCGACCACGCATCATGCGCAGCCTGCGTCGACTCCGCCGTATGCGCGAGCGCAGCCGCATACGCGGCCAGCAAGCGCACGCGCGCATCGTCGGACACCAGGGCGGCATCCGCGTCGCGCGTCGCATCGAGCGCGACGCGCGCGCGCTCCCGACATTCGTCGACGAGCGACAGATCGAACAGGCAAGGCACCGCGACGGCCGCGAGCGCGATGCCGAGCGCCGCGTCGCCGCGCGCCGAAAATGCCCAGTCGAGCGCGGCACGCAGATTGCCGAGTTCGCACCGGACCGCGTCGAGCCGGGTCGTGCCGCCCGGCTCGACGCCAGGCTGCTCGCCGCCGTGGGTCGCGCTCCGGAACAGCGCGAGGAAGTAGGCCGCATGCGCGCGGGCGGCAGCCTCGCCCTCGCCGTGACTGTCGAGCTGCTGTTGCGCGTAGGCCCGCGTGGTCGTCAGCAGCCGGTAGCGCGGCGCGCCGTGCGCGGTCTCGAGGATCAGCAGCGACTTCGACACGAGGCCGGCGATCGTATCGAGCAGGTCGGCGCCGGCCAGCCCGTTGGCGCCGACGACCTCGCGCACGGCCTCGATCGCGAAGCTGTCGCGGAACACGCCGAGCCATCGCAGCAGCAGGCGCTCGGACTCCCCGAGCAACCGGTAGCTCCAGTCGTACATCGCCTGCAGCGTCTGATGGCGCGGCAACGCGGTGCGAAATCCGCCGGTCAGCAGCCGGAAGTGATCGTCGAGATGGGCGGCCAGCACGTCGATGCCGAGCACGGCGGCGCGTGCCGCGGCCAGCTCGATCGCGAGCGGCAGGCCGTCGAGGCGGCGGCAGACCGACGCCATCAACGACAGGCTGCGCGCATCGAGCGGAAAGCGCGGATCGGCCGCGCGGGCGCGCGCCGCGAACAACTGCACCGCGCTCGCGCTCATCGCCTCGTGATCGCCGGCGTCTTCGCCCGGTATGTCGAGCGGCGGCACCGGGCACACGCGCTCGCCGTGGATGCGCAGCGATTCCCGGCTCGTCGCGAGGACGCACAGCCCGTCGTCCGCATCGGTGAGCGCGCTCGCGATCCGCGCGGCGGCATCGAGCAGGTGCTCGCAGTTGTCGAGCACGAGCAGCATTCGGCGCCGCGCGACGCTGGCGAGCACCGCTTCGAGCGTCAGCGAGCCGGTCGGCTGCGTGATGCCGAACGCGCCGGCGAGCGCGTCCGGCACGAAGCGCGGACACGCGACGGTGGCGAGCGAAACGAATACGGTGCCTTCCGCAAATCGCGCGTCGGCGCGCGCCGCCGCTTCGATCGCGACGCGCGTCTTGCCGATGCCGCCCGCGCCGACGAGCGTCACGATGCGCGCCGTGCGCAGCGCGTCCAGCACGTCGGCGACCGTCTGTTCGCGGCCGAACAACGCGCCCGGCGCGGCGGACGGCCGCCACGTGGCCGGGCGCACGGGCGCGGCGCCCGCGTCCTGCCCGGAAACCAGCCGATAGCCGCGACCGGGTACCGTCACGATCAGGTTCCGGTCGCCGGCCAGCGCCTTGCGCAGCGATGCGATGTGCACCTGCAGGTTGTTTTCTTCCACCACGGTGTGCGGCCACACGCGCTGCATGATTTCATCTTTCGATACCAGCGCACCGTTCGCCCGAATCAACAGTTCGAGAATTTCGAATGCGCGGCTGCCGATGCGCAGCAGCTTGCCGTTCGAACGAATTTCACGTCTGTCGAGAAAAACGTGAAGTGTTCCAATCCGGATCATGGGAATTTCTTGAGGGTGACATTCAACGGCGCCCGGCTGAAATCGGGTGCCGGTTCGCCATCAATGCTACGGTATTTGCATGATCGAATGATTCAAATTATCAGAATGGACGGCTCGAATTTTTTGAAATGACGAAAATGCCGCGGCGGGCGCGGCGCCCAACGCGTCCGCATGCACCGGCATGCGGCACGACGATGCCCGTTTCATGTGCAAATCATGGATGCGCCCATGAACGCGATTTCGATATATCAGACGAAATTGCCGAGCGGAAATGCCGAGCGCGGAAATGCCGCGCATTTTCCTTTTCGATTCGCCCGGCCGATTCCCGATTCATTTTCCGCTCGATCCGTTGCACCGGCCGAATATCCGCGGGATTATCGGCATCGCCTCGATTCGATTCGCCGCGCGGCGCCGCGGCGCGCGCTCAGGACCGCGCGAACGCCAGCAGCTCGTCGTTCAGCCGCGTCGCGTGCGTCAGGTAAAGCGCATGCGGACCGCCTTCGTAGACGCTCAGCGTCGCATGCGGGACCAGCTTCGCCGTCGCGGCGCCGGTCAGCGCGAGCGGAACCGTCTGGTCGTCGTCGCCGTGAATCACCCGCGTCGGCACGTCGAATCGTTGCAGGTCGGCCCGAAAATCGGTCTCGGAAAACGCGCGAACGCAATCGAGCGTGCCCTTCAGCCCGGCCTGCCACGCCATGAACGACGTCCAGTCGAGCGCGGCGCGCGAAACCGTCGAACCGTCGCGGTTCGACCCGGTAAAGAGGGGCCAGAAGCCGTCGAGAAAGGCGGCGCGATCGGCAGCGATGCCCGCGCGAATGCCGTCGAAGAGCGCGACGTCCACGCCTTCCGGATGATCGTCGCGGCGCGCGATGAGCGGCGTCACCGAACCGATCAGCACCGCCTTCGACACGCGCTTCGTGCCATGCCGGCCGATGTAGCGGGCCACCTCGCCGCCGCCCATCGAAAAGCCGACGAGCGTCACGTCATGCAGGTCGAGCGTGTCGAGCAGCGTCGCGAGATCGTCGGCCAGCGTGTCGTAGTCGTAACCGCCCCACGGCTGGCCGGAGCGGCCGAAGCCGCGCCGGTCGTACGCGATGCAGCGCAGGCCGTGCGACGCGAGATGGTGCATCTGCACGTCCCACATGTCGGCATTCAGCGGCCAGCCGTGAATGAACACGACCGGGCGGCCGCTGCCCCAGTCCTTGTAGTGAATCGACACGCCGTCGCGGGTGGTGAACGTGCTCATGAGGGTTCCTTCCGAATAGGGAAGCCGCGCCCGCGGATGTGGGCGCGGCCGAAGCGTGCGGCGCGGCGCGTCATGCCCGGGACTGCCGGGCGGCGAACTGCTCGAGCGCCGCCGCGAGAATCATCTCGCGGCAGTTCGCGGGGCGTCTCTCGCCGCGCCATTGGGGTTTGTAGATCACGTCGCCCACCCGGATCGGTTGCCCGGTGAGCGCGCAGCGCGCCAGCCTGCGCGCCTTCGCGCAGATCCAGCGTTGCTCGTCGTAGCGGCAGCGCGTCGGATCGCTCCACGACACCAGCATCGACGAATCGGTCTGCCGCTCGACGGCGACGATCGCGCTGCGGCGGCGCACGTCGCCGCTCGATGGCGTCGGCGCGTCGTCCCGATGCGGGCGACACGAGCCGTCCGCGGTCCGCTCGCGCGGCATCATCCGGAGGCTCGCGGCGGGCGACGGCCTGAGCGACGTAATCATGTGCTCCCAACGATTGAAGGCGTCCATGGCGGCTTATCCAGGCAAGTGACGGGCGGTGCGGGCGTGGCGGGCCCGCTCGCGTCGCGGCAAACGCACGACGGGTGACCCGATGCTGACGATAGTCGCCGTGCGCTGAAGAGTCCCGGTCGCGCGCTTAATTTTTCTGCAGTGCGGCAATGCCGCTCGCGGCGCCGCGGCGTTCAAGAAAATTCAGCCGGATTTCAGTACGGCGCGCACCGCGCCGGGATACGCTCCTGACGGCATTCGTTCGTCCGCGCGCACCAGCCGACGCGACGGCGCACGCCGGACGGCCGCCGGGCGGGATGGCCGCGGCCGGCCGCCACCGATCCACCATCCCGCGCGGCCTCGCCGCCGCACACCTCAGGAGTCCAGATGCATCCCGAACAGACCGACGCCGTTTCGTCGGCTCGCCGCCGCGACATGCTGCTCGCCGGCGCGACCGCCGTCGCGGCCGCCGCGCTGCCCGCGATGGCGGCCGCGGCCGGCACGCCCTCCCGCCACCCCTCTTCCGCGCATTCAGGAGCGCACACGATGAACACGATCACCACGAAGGACGGCACGCAGATCTACTTCAAGGACTGGGGCAGCGGCCGCCCGGTCGTGTTCTCGCACGGCTGGCCGCTGTGCGCGGACGCGTGGGACGCGCAGATGCTGTTTCTCGTGCAGCACGGCTATCGCGTGATCGCGCACGATCGCCGCGGCCACGGCCGTTCGAGCCAGCCGTCGAACGGCAACGACATGAACACGTACGCCGACGATCTCGCCGCGCTGCTCGACGCGCTCGACGTGCGCGAAGCGACGCTCGTCGGCCACTCCACCGGCGGCGGCGAAGTCGCGCGCTACATCGGCCGGCATGGCACGAAACGCGTGTCGAAGGCGGTGCTGATCGGCGCGGTGCCGCCGCAGATGGTGAAATCGGCGACCAATCCCGGCGGCCTGCCGATGGAAGTATTCGACGGCATCCGCAAGAACGTCGCGGAAAACCGTTCGCAGTTCTACAAGGATCTGGCCGTGCCGTTCTTCGGTTTCAATCGCCCGAACGCGAAGGTGTCGCAGGGCACGATCGACGCATTCTGGTCGCAGGGGATGATGGGCGGCATCCATGGCCAGTACCTGTGCGTGAAGGAGTTTTCCGAAGTCGACTACACGGACGACCTGAAGAAGATCGACGTGCCGACGCTCGTGCTGCACGGCGACGACGACCAGATCGTGCCGATCGACGATTCGGCCCGGCTGTCGTCGAAGATCGTGAAGCACGCGGTGCTGAAGGTGATCGAAGGCGGCTCGCACGGCATGTGCGTGGTGAGCGCCGACCGCATCAACGCCGAGTTGCTCGCGTTCCTGCAGGCGTAAGCCTGCCGTCCGTCGCGGCGGCGCGCATGCCGCCGCGACGGACGCCGCAGGTGCCGTTCAGGACTTTTCAGGACATTTCAGCCCGCGCGGCGCCGCACTCACGGCGCCCGCACCGGGCGCAACAGGATGCCGAGCAGTGCGCCGGCGAGCGCGAACGCCATCGCCACGCGAAAGTTGTCGGCCAGCGCGAGCGTCGTGGCCTGCACGCGCACCGCACGATCGACGAGCGCATAGGCCGCCTCGTTGCCCGTCGCGAACGTGGCGCCGTGCGCCACCAGCGACGCCGCGCCGGCCCGCAGCCGTTCGAGCGTTTCCGGATCCGACAGCGACACATGCAGACCGACGAGATTCGAATGGGTAGCCTCCCTGATCCGCTGAATCACCGCGATCGACGTCGTGCCGAGCTGCCCGCTCAGCAGGCGCGTCGTCTGCACGACCGCGCCGAACGTCAGCGCATGCTCGGCCGTCACGTGCCTGCCGAAGAAGACGATGACCGACGTGAGCGCCATCGTCTGGCCGAGCGCCTGCAGCAATTGCGACGGAATGAAGTCGGGTTCGGCCCACACCGGCGTGAGCCGCGAGCCGAGCGCGAACGCGATCGCCACCACCGCGAAGCCGGCGACGATCAGCCGGCGCGGGTCGACACGCTGCAGCAACAGCGCGACGCACGGCGCGAACAGCAACTGCGGAATCGCGATCCAGCGCAGCGTATCGCCGATCTGCAGCGGGCGCAGCCCGTACGTACTCGCGAGGAACAGCGACGGGATGAAGCTCGTGTTGAGCACGGTGAAGCGCACGAGGCCGACGAGCACGATCAGCAGCGCGACGTTCGGCCGCGCGAGGTAGCCGAGATCGATGCCGGCGCGCGGCGACGCGAGCTCGTGGATCAGGAACGCGGCGACCATCAGGATGCCGACGGCCAGCAGCGCGACGATCAGCGGCGACTGCAGCCAGAACAGCCGCTCGCCCTGGTCGAGCGCGATGCACAGGCAGGCGAACCCGCCCGCGCCGAGCAGCATGCCGCGCGCGTCGATGCCGGACGCGAAGCGCTTGACCGGCTCGTCGGCGAGCGACAGCATCAGGCAGGCGATGAACGGCAGGGTCAGCACCGCGTTCTGCCAGAACAGCCAGCGCCAGCTCAAGTGCTCGCTGTACCAGCCTTCGAGCGTGGCCGACAGGTTCAGCGACATCTCGAGATTCATCGCATACGCGGCGATGCCGAACGGAATGAGCCGCGGCGGCAGCGTGCGCACGACGAAGCCGATCGTCAGCGGCACGAAC
This sequence comes from Burkholderia sp. AU39826, assembly GCF_020419965.1. Lineage (NCBI taxonomy): Bacteria > Pseudomonadati > Pseudomonadota > Betaproteobacteria > Burkholderiales > Burkholderiaceae > Burkholderia > Burkholderia sp. AU39826. Next base: position 42,769 of record NZ_JAIZQG010000028.1, on the reverse strand, counting down.
ACGCCCGATGCGCATCCGGCGAGCGCCTGAAACACGATGAACGCGCCGAATCGCGTGCAGAGCGGCAGCACGCTTTCGGCGCAGAGAAACACCACGGCGCCCGCGAGCAGCACGCGGCGTGTGCCGAACAGGTAGGCCGCGGCGATCGCCAGCGGCCCGACGAACATCTGCGACGCGGTAAATGCGGTGTTGATCCACGCGCCTTCGTCGACGCCGATGCCGAGCGCGCCGCGCACGTCGGCCAAGCCGAGCGACGTGATGCGCGACGTCAGCGTCGCGATGACCGCACCGAGCAGCACGGCCGCGATCGCGGCGATCGACCGGAACGTCGGAACGTCGGAGGCCGCGCCCGCGGCCGGCCCTGGCGCGGCGCTGCCGGTGGCGAACGTCGTGTTCATCGTCGAGCGGCTCCCGTTTGTCAAGCTGGCGCAAGCATAACGCGATGCGCCGAATCCCGTCCGTACGATGGAGTGTGCCGATCATGACCCCGCCCTCGCCCGATACCCGATCTTCCGCGGCCTCCGCACCTTCCACGCCCGCGCCCGCGCGCTCGCGCCGGCCGGCCGTCGTCGCGATCGCCGTGCTCGCGCTGCTGCTCGTCGCGTTGCTCGTGTACGAGTTCGACGCACGCGATCGCGGCACCGACGACGCGTACGTGACCGGCCACCTGCACGTGATCTCGCCGCGCGTGGCCGGCACGGTCGAGCGCGTGCTCGTCGACGACAACCAGTTCGTGCATGCCGGCGACGCGCTCGTGCAGATCGACCGCCGCGATTTCGACGTGCGCGTCGCGGCGCAGCGCGCACGCGTCGCACAGGCACATGCCGATGCGAGCCGCGCACGCGCGCTGATCGAACAGGCGGACGCGGCGCTCGTGTCGGCGCACGCCGATGCCGAAAAAGCCGAACTCGATTACGCACGTGCCCGCGAGCTGACCCGCGAGACGCCGCGCGGCTTGTCGAAGCAGGAGTTCGATGCGGCCGATGCCGCACGCAAGTCGGCCCGCGCGCGCGTCGCGGCGGCCGACGCGCAACGGCGCAGCGCCGCCGCCGCCGCTCAGGCCGCCGATGCCGCGTCGAGCCAGAACGATGCCGAGCTGCGCGACGCGCAGTTGCAGCTCGGGTACACGACGGTCGTCGCGCCGTCGGACGGCTACGTCGGCAAGAAGACCGTCGAGACCGGCGAGCATGTCGCGCCCGGTCAGGCGCTGCTCACGCTGGTCGAGCCGCATCCGTGGATCGTCGCCAATTTCCGCGAGACGCAACTGCGGCACGTGCGCGCCGGCGACGCCGTGCAACTGCGCTTCGATGCGCTGCCGCAGCGCGTGTTCACCGGCCGCATCGACAGCCTGTCGCCCGCGACGGGCGCGCAGTTCGCGCTGCTGCCGCCCGACAACGCGACCGGCAATTTCACGAAGGTCACGCAACGGGTGCCCGTGAAGATCCTGCTCGACGGCCCGGCGGCGACGGAACCGCGCATCCGGCCCGGGCTATCGGTCGTCGTCACGCTGCAACCCGGCGGTGAATCGCGATGAAGCGCGCATGCATCCTCGTCGCCGCGAGCGTGCTGGCCGCGTGCTCGATCTCGCCGCAGCCGCTCGCGCCCGTCCCGGTCGGACACGACGGGTTCCGCCATGCCGATCCGTCGACCGATGCGGGTGCGCCGTCGCTCGCGGCATGGCCCGCGTGGTTCGGCGATCCGCAGCTCGGCCGCCTCGTCGACGCCGCGCTCGCGCACAACCTCGATATCCGCGCGGCGGCCGCGCGCGTCGACCAGACGCGGGCGCTGCTCGGCATCCGCGATGCCGCGCTCGCGCCGACCGTGCGCGTCGATCCGTCGTTCAGCCGCACGCGCGTATCGGGCACGGTCGACAACGCGCTGCCGAAGCGGACGATGCACAACTGGTCGGTTCCCGTCGCCGCGAGCTACGAAGTCGATCTATGGGGGCGCTTGCGCGGCGACGCCGACGTCGGCGAACAGAACGTGCTGCAGGCCGCGGCCGATCGCGATGCGATCCGCTTGAGGATCGCGACCGAAGTCGCCGTCGACTACCTGACGCTACGCTACGTCGACGACGATCTCGCGACGCTCGACAGAGCGATCGGGCTGCGCCGCACCGCGCTGGACGTGATCGCCGCACGCGTGCGGGCCGGCGCGGCGAGCGACCTCGACGGGCTGCGCGCGTCGGCCGACCTCGATACCGCGCATGCCGATCTCGCGGAAAGCCGCCGGCTGCGCGACAACCTCGTCGACGCCATCGCGGTGCTGACCGGCGTGTCGCCGACCGCGTTCGACGTCGACACGCGCGCCGTGCCCGTGCGCGTGCCGGACGTGCCGGCCGGGCTGCCGTCCGCGCTGCTGGCGCGACGCCCCGACGTGTTCGCGGCCGCGCGGCGCGCCGATGCGGCGTCGCTCGAACTGGGCATCGCGCGCACCGCGTGGTTGCCCACGCTGACGCTGACCGCCGACGGCGGTTTCGCCACTCGCGACCTGCGCTCGTTTCTCGACCGCAACAGCTCGCTGTGGAGCCTCGGCGCGAACGTCGCACTGACGCTGTTCGACGGCGGCAAGCGCGACGCGGCGGTTGCCGCCGCGCGGGCCGGCACGGACATCGCCGACGCGAACTATCGCGCGACGGCGCTCGGCGCGCTGCGCGACGTGCAGGACGCGCTCAACGACATCGCCGCGCAAAAGGAACGGATCGCACGCTACGCCAGCGCCGCGCACGCGACCGACGCGGCGGCGCGCCTGTCGCTGAGCCGTTACGCGCACGGTTACGTCAGCTACCTCGAAGTCATCGATGCCGATCGCGACGCACTGAACGCGCGGCGCCAGCTGATTCACAGCCGGCAGGCGCTCGCGATCGCGACGGTGAGCCTCGTGCGTGCGTTGGGCGGCGGGTGGACGCCGCCGGCGCGGACGGGCCGTGACGGGTCGCGCGATTCGACGCAGGCCGACGCCGGATGAAACCGCGATCCGGGGCGGTCGCGACGCCTTCGCACACGCGTCAGGCCCTCGCGAGGCGATGTGCGTCCTCGCCGAGAAACCGGTGCACGAAGGTCACGGCCATCGCGCCTTCGCCGACCGCCGACGCGACGCGCTTGACCGACCCCGATCGCACGTCGCCGGCCGCGAACGATCCCGGCACGCTGGTTTCCAGATGGTACGGCCGGCGCTCGAGCGGCCACACGCGCTCGAACGCCGGACAGTCGTACAGGTCGCCGCCGGTCACGAGATAACCGTCCGGATTGCGGATGATGTCGGTGTCCTTCGCCCAGTCGGTATTCGGCGCGCCGCCGATGCACACGAACAGGCGCGTGGCCGGCAGCCGTTCGCGCGTGCCGTCCGCCGAGCGAAGCTCGATCGCGTCGAGCCAGCCGTCGCCGTGCAGGGCAACGACGCTCGACTGGTAGCGGACCTCGATGTTCGGCGTCCGCTCGATCCGGTCGATCAGGTAGCGCGACAGCGTGTCGGCGAGCGACGCACCGCGCACGAGCATCGTCACCTGACGCGCGTGCCGCGAGAAATTCATCGCGGCCTGGCCGGCCGAGTTGCCGCCGCCGACGATGAACACCTGCTCGCCCGCGCACATCGGCGCTTCGCTCGAACCGGCGCCGTAGAACAGCCCCGCATTCAGGAACGCCGGCTCTTCCGGCAGGCCGAGGCTGCGATATTCGATGCCGGTCGCGCAGATGTTCGCGCGCGCGACCAGGGTCGACCCGTCGGCGAGCTCGACGCGGATCTTGCCGTCGACGAAGGTCGCATGCACGCCCTCGCGCATCGTCAGCAGCTCGACGCCGAACTTGACCGCCTGCTCGCGCGCGCGCTCCGCGAGTTCCGCGCCCGGAATGCCGTCGGGGAAGCCCATGTAGTTCTCGATCAGCGAACTCGTGCCGGCCTGCCCGCCCACCGCGCCGCGCTCGATCACGACCGCGCGCAGCCCTTCGGACGCCGCGTAGACCGCCGCCGACAACCCGGCCGGCCCGGCGCCGTAGATCGACACGTCGTATTCGACGAAGCGCGGCCGCGCGACCCAGCCGAGCCGCGCGGCGATGTCGGCCAGCGTCGGCTGGTACAGGCGCGAACCGTCCGGAAAGATCACGACCGGCAGCCGGATGTCGCGCAGCGGCGCGATACCGAGCTCGCGCGCGCAGTCCGCGTCGGACGTCAGCTCGCACCAGTCGTACGCGACCATGCGCCGCTGCAGGAAATCGCGGATCGCGTACGCGTCCTTGCTGTGCGGCAGGCCGACGATCCGGACCAGTTGCGACTGAATCATGCGCGGCTCCCGAAGAAATCGATGCTGGATACGGTCCGGCCGTCGCCAGGATAAAAGGGTGAGCCGGACGCACCGCGACTGTACGCCGCGCCGACGCGCCGCACGCGCGATTTCATAACAATTAAGGCGCGGCCGCCGCGCGGCGCCGCACAATGCGGCATCCCCGTCCCCGCTTGCGGCATCGCGCCGGCCGCGTCGCAAGCGTCGTTCCCCGCGCCGGCACCGGAGCGCAAGATGGCCAACGCCTGTACGCATCTCGACGAAGCACGCGTGCTCGACACCGACAAGGACTACTGCGAGGAATGCATCAAATCGGGCAGCGGCTGGGTGCATTTGCGGATGTGCCTGATCTGCGGACACGTCGGCTGCTGCGACTCGTCGCCGAATCGCCACGCGAGCCGGCATTTCCGCGACACCGGGCACCGGCTCGTCCGCTCGATCGAGCCCGGCGAGCGCTGGATCTGGTGCTACGAGGACGAAGTCGTCGCCGGCGAGGTGCCGTCGTAACGTGACGCGCGGCGCAATCGGCGCCCGTTCGTCGCCGATTCGCCCCCGGTTCCGGGCCAAGGGTTAACACGGCTGGATCACGGCTTTGCGCCGCGCCGTTTTCGGCCTAGAATTTATCGAACGATAACTTATCCTTCGATAAACAAGAGGTTCGCCATGCCTGTCTCGCGACTCGCGCATTACTCGATCCGCACGCCCGATCTCGAAGTCTCGTGCCGCTTCTACGAACGCGTGCTCGGCTTCAGACGCGGCTACCGCCCGCCGTTCGACTTTCCGGGCGCGTGGCTCTATCTCGGCGACGACGAAGCCGATTACGGCACGGTCCACCTGATCGGCATCGATCCGGCCAACCCCCACGGGCTGGCCGCGTATCTCGGCGACAAGCCCGTGCCGGCCGCGGGCACCGGCACCGTCGACCACATCGCGTTCGTCGCGACCGGCGTCGAGGCGATGTGGCGCACGCTGCGTGACGAGCGCATCGCGTGGCGCGACCGCACCGTGCCGAGCCTCGGTCTGCATCAGGTGTTCATCGAGGATCCGTCGGGCGTGACGATCGAACTGAACTACCCGGCCGCCGAAGTCGCCGGCCTCGACATGCGCGGCGCCGCAGCGGCCGCCGCCACCCGTGGAGACTGACATGCGCACCACTTCGACGCATCGCAAGGCCGCCATCGTCGGCGGCTCGCTGGGCGGGCTGTTCGCCGCGAACCTGCTGCTGCGCCACGGCTGGGACGTGGACGTGTTCGAGCGCGTGCCCGACGCGCTGTCCGGCCGCGGCGCCGGCATCGTCACGCATCCGGAGCTGTTCGACGTGCTGCGCGCGGCCGGCGTGCGCATCGACGCATCGATCGGCGTGAACGTCGAATCGCGCATCACGCTGGCGCAGGACGGTACGCTCGCCGCCGAGCGGCCACAGCCGCAGACGCTGACCGCATGGAGCAAGATGTACCACGTGTTGCGCGCCGCGCTGCCCGACCAGCACCATCACGCGGGGGCCGTCGTCGCCGACGTCGCGGACGGGCCCGAGCGCGCGACGCTCACGCTGGCCGACGGGTCGGTCGTGCATGCCGACCTCGTCGTCGCGGCCGACGGCTTCCGTTCGGCGATCCGCGAACGGTTGCTGCCGGACGCGCGCCTGCAGTACGCGGGCTATGTCGCGTGGCGCGGCCTCGTCGACGAACGCGAACTGTCCGGGCGCACGCATGCGGCGCTGTTCGACAAGTTCGCGTTCGGCCTGCCGCCGCACGAGCAGATCCTCGGCTACCCGGTCGCCGGTCAGCACAACAGCACGCAGCCCGGCGAGCGCCGCTACAACTTCGTGTGGTATCGCGCGACCCGCGAGGACACCGACCTGCCGAACCTGCTCACCGACGCGACGGGCAAGCTGTGGGCGGCCGGCATTCCGCCGACGCTGATCCGCCGCGACGTGCTCGCCGACATGGAAGACGCCGCGCATGCATTGCTCGCGCCGCAGTTCGCGGAAGTCGTGTCGCGCGCCGCGCAGCCGCTGTTCCAGCCGATCTACGATCTCGAGGTGCCGCGCATGGCGTTCGGCCGCATCGCGCTGCTCGGCGATGCCGCATTCGTCGCGCGGCCGCATTGCGGAATGGGCGTCACGAAGGCCGCGGGCGACGCGCTGGCGCTCGTCGGCGCGCTGGCCGCGCATGCCGATCCGCTCGACGCACTGCACGCGTACAGCGACACGCGCACCGCGTTCGGCGCCGCGATCGTCGAACACGCGCGCCATCTCGGCGCATACATGCAGGCGCAACTGAAGAACGACACCGAACGCGAGATGGCCGAGCGTTACCGCACCGCGGAAGTCGTGATGCGCGAAACGGCCGTGCCGCCGTCGCTCTGACCATCGACGGGCGCATGCACGACGTGTCGCGCCCGCCGCATCGCGCCCTATCCGATACCGACAAGGAGACACCGTGAACCGCTCGATTCCGGCTGCCGCCGGCCCCGCACCCGATCCGGACCTGCCCGCCGCGGCCACGCATCCGCTGCCGCGCGATGCCCGCTTCCGCCATCTCATCACGCGAAGGAGGCGATTCGCGTGGTCGCTGACCGCGGTCATGCTCGCGCTTTACTTCGCATTCATCCTGTCGCTGGCGTTCTCGCCGGCATGGCTCGGCCGGCCGATCGTGGCGGGCCGCCCGACCACGTGGGGTATCCCGGTCGGTTTCGGCATGTTCGTCGCGACGTTCGCACTCGTCGCGCTGTACGTGTGGCGTGCGAATGCGGTGCACGACGCGCTCGTCGCGTCGATCCGCGACGGAGGCGGCCAATGAAACGCACCGTCGCCATCCTCGTCACCGCGGCCGCGGTCGCCGCGGCGCCGGCGTTCGCGGCCGGCCCCGCCGCGCTCGCGCATCCGCACAATCCGGTCGCCATCGGCATGTTCGTGCTGTTCGTCGCGTCGACGCTCGTCATCACGCGCTGGGCCGCCCGGCAGAACCGCAGCGTCGCCGATCATTACGCGGCCGGCGGGCGCATCACCGCGCTGCAGAACGGCTGGGCGATCGCCGGCGACTACATGTCGGCCGCGTCGCTGCTCGGCATCTCGGCGCTCGTGTTCACGAGCGGTTACGACGGGCTGATCTATTCGGTCGGCTTTCTCGCGAGCTGGCCGATCATCCTGTTCCTGATCGCGGAGCCGTTGCGCAATCTCGGCAAGTACACGCTCGCCGACGTCGTGTCGTATCGGCTGCAGCAACGGCCGATCCGTGCGTTCGCCGCGTCGAGCTCGATCGTGATCGTCCTGCTGTATCTCGTGTCGCAGATGGTCGGCGCCGGCAAGCTCGTCGAGCTGCTGTTCGGGCTCGACTACACGGTCGCGGTGGTGATCGTCGGCGTGCTGATGGTCGTCTACGTATTCTTCGGCGGCATGCTCGCCACCACGTGGATCCAGATCGTCAAGGCCGTGCTGTTGCTCGCCGGCGCGGCCTTCATGGCGTTCATGGTGCTGAGCCGCTTCGGCTTCAGCCTCGACGCGCTGTTCGCGCAGGCGTTGCGCGTCCATCCGAAGCACGCGGCCATCATGCGGCCGGGCGGCCTCGTGTCCGATCCGGTGTCCGCGGTATCGCTCGGCCTCGCGCTGATCTTCGGCACGGCCGGCCTGCCGCACATCCTGATGCGCTTCTTCACGGTCGGCGACGTCGGCGCGGCGCGCAAGAGCATCCTCCATGCGACGGGCATCGTCGGGGCCGGCTATGCGCTGATCATCGTGATCGGCTTCGGCACGATCGCGCTCGTCGCGGCGGACCCGCGGTATCACGATGCGTCCGGTGCGGTCGCGGGCGGCGCGAACATGGTGGCGATCCATCTCGCGCATGCGGTCGGCGGCAACTTTTTCCTCGGCTTCATCTGCGCGGTCGCGTTTTCGACGATTCTCGCCGTGGTCGCCGGGCTGACGCTCGCCGGCTCGTCCGCGATCTCGCACGACCTCTATGCGAACGTGCTGCGCCGCGGCCGGGCGACCGACCGCGACGAAATGCGCGTCGCACGCGCGACGACGCTGGTGCTCGGCGTGCTCGCGATCGTGCTGGGCATCGCATTCGAGAAGCAGAACATCGCGTTCATCGTCAGCCTCACGTTCTCGATCGCCGCCAGCTCGAATTTTCCGGTGCTGCTGCTCTCGATCTACTGGCGCGGCCTGACGACGCGCGGCGCGGTGGCCGGCGGCACGATCGGCCTCGTCACGGCGGTCACGCTTACCGTGCTGAGCCCGACCGTCTGGGTCCAGGTGCTCGGCCATGCGCACGCGCCCTACCCGTACGAATATCCGGCGCTGTTCTCGATGGCCGCCGCGTTCATCGCGATCGTCGCGGTATCGGCCACCGACGGGTCGGCCCGCGCGCGACGCGAACGCGCGCGGTTCGACGCGCAGCTCGTCGCATGCGAACTCGGCACCCTGCCGCGCCACGGCGCGCGGCAACACGACAATCCCGACCTGGAGACGATTCGATGACCTGCCCCTGCTGTCTGTCCGCCGGGCGCCGCCGCATGCTCGGCGCGTTCGCCGCGCTTGCCGGCGCGGCCGTTGCCGGACGCCCCGCCGCGGCGGCGCAACCGGCGCCCGCGTCGCCCGTGTCGCCCGCGTCGGCCGCTTCGGCCACGCTGGCTGGCCGGCGTCCGCGCGCGATCGACATCCACGCGCATTACTACCCGGAAAGCTTCTGCGACCTCGTCGGCGGCGAAGGCCAGCGCTTCGGCGGCGCATTCGCGTGCGACGGCACGACGTTCACGTTCCGCACGCCGGCCGGCGGCCTCGGGCCGCTGCCGATGAAATTCATCGACGTCGATGCGCGGCTCGCGGACATGGACGCGTCGGGCGTCGACGTGCAGGCGCTGTCGCTGAGCGTGCCGATGGCGTACTGGGGCGACCGGCCGTTCAACGCGAAACTGGCGCGCGCATGGAATACGGCCGCGTCGCGCGTGCACCAGCAGCATCCGGCGCGCTTCGTCGTACTCGCGACGCTGCCGATGCTCGACGCGACCGACGCGATCGACGAGCTCGAGCGCGCGTCGACGCTGCCGGGCGTGCGCGGCGTGTACATGGGCACGAACATCGACAACCGCGACCTCGACGATCCGCGGTTCGCGCCGGTGTTCGCGCGCATCGAACAGCTCGGGCTGCCGGTGTTCCTGCATCCACAGCAAACCGTCGGCGGCGCGCGCCTCGGCGATTTCTACCTGAGCAACCTGCTCGGCAATCCGTTCGATACGGCCATCGCGGCCTCGCACCTGATCCTCGGCGGCGTGCTCGACCGCCATCCGGCGCTGCATGTCACGCTGCCGCATGCGGGCGGCGCGCTGCCGATCCTCGTCGGCCGGCTGGACGCCGGCTGGACCGTCCGGCCGGAAACGCGCCGGCTCGCGCACAAGCCGAGCAGCTATCTGCGGCGCTTCAGCTACGACACGGTGTCCCACTCGGGGCCGGTGCTGAGCTTCCTGATCGAGAACGTCGGCATCGACCGGCTGGTGCTCGGCAGCGACTATTGCTTCGACATGGGCTACGCGCAACCGGTGCGTTTTCTCGATCGGCTGGACCTGCCCGACGACCAGCGCGCGATGGTGCTCGGCGGCAATGCGGGCCGGCTGCTGCGGATCTAGCTGGCGCGCGCGTGCCGGATGTCGCCGAACCGGCCCAGCCCGCCGTTCAGAACGTTTCAGCCGGACTTCAGGAAATGATGCGGGCGTCTGCGTAGACTGGCTGCAAGAGCGACCGCGCTGGCCAGCCCGCGCGCCTTTTCGACTGATGGAGTGACGACGTGAATCCAGTTGCCAATTACCGCCTCGCCGCAACGCGTTCGCGGCCCGGCCGGCCGCCGCACGACGGCCCGGGCACGCCGCGCGCGACGTGCGGCGTACCGCTTCGCGCGGAGCGCGCATGAAGCACAAACGACTCTGGTTCGGCGCGGCCGGCATCGCGGTCGCCGGCCTGGCGATCGCGATCGGCATCATGGTGCGGCCGTCGATCGCGCCGATCGATCCGCCCGCCCCCGCTTCGTTCGATCCGCAACTCGTGCGCGCCGGCGCGCGCGTCGTCGCGCTCGGCGACTGCGTCGTGTGCCACACCGCGAAGGACGGCAAGCCGTTCGCGGGCGGGCTGCCGCTCGCGACGCCGTTCGGCACGATCTACGCGACCAACATCACGCCGGATGCCGAAACGGGGATCGGCCGCTGGTCGCGCGACGCGTTCGCCCGCGCGCTGCGCACCGGCATCGGACGCAACGGCCAGCCGCTCTATCCGGCGTTTCCGTACATCCATTTCACGCGGATGTCCGACGACGACATCGCCGCCGCGTATGCGTACCTGATGACCCGCGAGCCGGTGCGCGCGACGGCGCCCGCCAACGACCTGATATTCCCGCTGAACTTCCGGCCGCTGGTGGCGTTCTGGAACGTGCTGTTCCTGCACGAAGGCGCATATCAACCCGACCCTGCGCAGTCCGCGCAATGGAACCGCGGCAGGATGCTCGTCGACGGGCTCGGCCACTGCGCATCGTGCCATTCGCCGCTGAACGCGATCGGCGGCGAGCAGCGCGGCCGCGCGTTCGACGGCGGCATCGTCGACGGCTGGGAAGCGCCGCCGCTCAATGCGCTCGGCGATGCCGCGCGGCCGTGGACGCAGGCGCAGCTCGTCACCTACCTGCGCACCGGCCGCGCGAGCGAGCACGGCGCGGCGGCCGGGCCGATGCTGCCTGTCACGCGCGACCTCGCGACGGTGCCGGTGGAGGACGTCGAGGCGATCGCCGCGTACATCCTGTCGATCCAGAAACCGGCGAACGCACGTGCGGCCGCGGCCGCGCATCCGGTCGAACGCGTCGCGACGACGCCGGCCGCGCAGCGCGGCGCGGTGCTGTTCCAGGCATCGTGCGCGCAGTGCCACGGGCCGGCGGCGCCGATGCAGTCGATCGGCGAACGGCCAACGCTCGCGTTCAGCACGGCGGTCAACGCAGACACGCCGCGCAACGCGATCCAGATGATGTTCAACGGCATCGGCTGGCACGGCGAGGATACGCTCAACTACATGCCGTCGTTCATCGACCAGTACGACGACGCGCAGATCGCCGATCTCGCCGCGTACGTGCGAGAAACCTATACCGACCGCCCCGCGTGGTCGGGCGTCGACGCGATGGCCGCGAAGCTCAGAAAAGAGGACACCGCACGATGATCACCCTCACCGTCAACGGCGTGCGCCACACGCTGGACATCGACCCGTCCACGCCGCTGCTGTACGCGCTGCGCAACGACCTGCACCTGCACGGCGCGAAGTTCGGCTGCGGCCTCGGGCAGTGCGGCGCGTGCACCGTGATCGTCGACGGCAAGCCGACGTTCTCGTGCCTGATGCCGGTGGCCGCGGTCGGTTCGCGCAGCGTGCGTACCATCGAGAGCCTCGGCACCGCCGAGCGTCCGGGCCCGCTGCAACGCGCGTTCATCGAGCACCAGGCCGCGCAGTGCGGCTACTGCATCGCCGGGATGATCATGCGCGCGCAGGCGCTGCTCGAACGCAACCCGAAACCGACCGAACAGGAACTGCGCACGCACATGGAACCGAACCTGTGCCGCTGCGGCACGCACATGCGGATTCTCGCGGCGGTGCGCTCGGTCGCGGGGCTGCCGGCCCCCGAACCCGCTTCCGCTCCCGTCACGATCAGCAAGGGGCTGTAATGAATTCCCACGACGACATCGACGAAGGCCGCCGGCACTTCATCGTCTCCGGCGCGCTGTTCGTCGCGTTCAGTCTCGCGCCCGCGTCGCGCGCGGCCGCGCAGCTGGTGATCGCCGACGAAGGCGCGGCCGTGCACGTGGCGAAAGCCACGCAGGCGCTCGCCGGCAGCCTGAAGACCAATCCGCTGCTCGACGCGTGGATCAAGATCGCGCCCGACGGCAAGGTCACCGTGTTTACCGGCAAGGTCGAGCTCGGCACCGGCGTGCGCACGGCGCTGCTGCAGGTGGCCGCCGAGGAACTGGACATGAAGCCGTCGCTGATCACGTTCCTGACAGCCGACACCGGCGCGTCGCCCGACGAGGGCCTGACGGCCGGCAGCCACACGATGGCCGACAGCGGCTCCGCGCTGCTGAACGCGGCCGCGCAGGTGCGTGCGCTGCTGGTGGAAGGCGCGGCGAAGCGCTTCGGCGTCGAGCCGCGCGTGCTGACGACCGCCGACGCGGTGATCACGGCGCCCGACGGACGCACGATGACCTACGGCGACGCGATCCGCACGGTCGACCTGCATCGCAATGCGACGCCCACGTCGCCGCTGAAGAACCCGGCGACGTTCGCCGTGATCGGCACGTCGCTGCCGCGCGTCGACATCCCGAACAAGGTCACGGGCGGCGTCAGCTACGTGCAGGACATGCAGTTGCCCGGCATGCTGCACGCGCGCGTCGTGATGCCGCCGGTATATGAAGCGAAGCTGCTGTCGTTCGACGAAGCCGCGATCCTGAAGCTGCCGGGCGTCGTGCGGATCGTGCGCAACGGCAGCATGCTCGCGGTCGTCGCGCAGGGCGAATGGCAGGCGGTGGTCGCGCAGCGCGCGCTCGCCGCCGGCTGCCGCTGGTCGCCGGGCCGCACGCTGCCCGAGCGCGGCACCGTGCACGCGGACCTGAAGCGGATCGCGACACAGCGCATCGAGATCGCGAACACGCACGCGGCCACCGCGCCGGCCGTGAAGACGCTCAATGCGACGTTCCTGAAGAACTACCTGCTGCACGGGTCGATCGGGCCGTCGTGTTCGGTCGCGCATCTCGAGAACGGGATGATGACGGTGTGGACGCACTCGCAGGGCGTCTACCCGCTGCGCGACGCGCTCGCCGAGATGCTGTCGATGCCGAAGACGAGCATCCGCTGCATTCACACCGAGGGGTCGGGCTGCTACGGGCACAATGCGGCGGACGACGCGGCCGCGCACGCCGCGCTGATCGCCGCCGCGATGCCGGGCAAGCCGATTCGCGTGCAATGGATGCGCGAACAGGAACACACGTGGGACCACTTCACGCCCGCGATGGTGACGGAGGTCAGCGCATCGCTGGACGCGAGCGGGCGCATCGTCGACTGGAACTATGCGTTGTGGAGCAGCTCGCACAACGAGCGGATCGTCAACGCCGGCCGGCTGCTGCCGGCGCGCATGCTGGAGCCGCCGTTCGTGCCCGCGCCGTCGACGCCGATGCTGCAACCGGAAGGCGGCGGCGACCGCAACGCGATTCCGCTGTATGCGCTGCCGAACCAGCACATCGTCAACAACTTCTCGCCGACGATGCCGCTGCAGACCTCCGCGATGCGCTCGCTCGGCGCGCACACCAACGTCTGGGCGATCGAAAGCTTCATGGACGAGCTCGCGCATGCGGCCGGCGTCGATCCGGTCGAATTCCGGCTGCGCCACATGGACGACCATCGCGCGCGGCAGGTGATCAAGCTCGCCGCGACGCACTTCGGCTGGCCGCGGCCGCCGCGTGCGCGCAACCGCGGCGTCGGCTTCGCGTTCGGCAAGTACAAGAACCTGATGGCCTACGTCGCGATCGCGGTCGAGGTGTCGGTCGTGCCGGAAACCGGCCAGGTGACGCTCGAGCGCGCGGAAGCGGCGGTCGACGCGGGCCAGGTCGTGTCGCCGGACGGGATCCGCAACCAGATCGAGGGCGGCATCGTGCAGGCCGCGAGCTGGACGCTGTACGAGGCGCTGAAGTACGACACCGAACGGATTCGCAGCTTCGACTGGAGCAGCTATCCGATCCTGCGTTTCTCGGCGGCGCCGCAAAGCGTGAAGGTTCATCTGATCAATCGTCCCGGCGCGCCGTTTCTCGGCGCGGCCGAGGCGTCGATGGGGCCGACCGCCGGCGCGCTGGCCAACGCGATCTTCGACGCGACCGGCCAGCGCATGCGCGAAATGCCGTTTGCCGGCGACGCGCTGAGAAAGCGCATCGACGCATAGCGGCCCGGTCGCCCCCGCTACGCGATACCCGATATCCGACCAGACGGCGCCGGCACGCACCGGCGCCGCATGCCGACAGGCTGGAGAACTTCCGACGATGGATACCTTGCTTTCGATGCGCGTATTCACGCGCATCGTCGAAACCGGCAGCTTCACGCGCGCGTCCGACACGACCGGCCTCACCACGCCGCGCGTGTCGGCGCTGCTGAGCGGTCTCGAGCAGCACCTCGGCTGCCGGCTGCTGAACCGCACCACGCGCCGCATCTCGCTGACCGAGGACGGCCAGGCCTACTACGAACGGTCCGTCGCGGTGCTGCGCGAGATCGACGACATGGAGGCGTCGGTCTCGCAGGCGCGCAACGTGCCGCGCGGCCGGCTGAAGGTGAACCTGCCGCCGGCGATGGCGAAGCAGGTCGTGGTGCCCGCGCTGCCGGCGTTTCTCGACGCCCATCCGGACATCATGCTCGAACTCGGCGTGACCGACCGGCAGATCGACCTCGTCGGCGAAGGGGTCGACTGCGTGGTGCGCATCGGCGCGCTCGACGATTCGGGGATGATCGCGCGGCGGATCGGCAGCCTGACCACCTGCACGTGCGGCTCGCCCGCGTATTTCGCGCGGTTCGGCGAGCCGGAGACCGTCGACGATCTCGCGCGGCACGTCGCGGTCAGTCACATCTCCGCCGATACCGGGCGGCCGCGCGCGTGGGACTACGTGGTCGACGGCGAGCCGCGCATCGTGCAGATGTGCGGCACGGTGGCCGTCAACGACGCGGACAACTACATCGAGTGCGGCGTCGCCGGCATCGGGCTGATCAAGACGTCGCTGTACCTCGTCGAGCCGTACCTGAAATCGGGCCGGCTGCGCGAGGTGCTGACCGATTTCAACGCGCCGGCCCGGCCGATCTCGGTGCTGTATCCGCCCAATCGCCACATTCCGGTCAAGCTGAAGGTGTTCGTCGACTGGCTCGCGGGGCTGTTCGAGCAGATTCCGACGCTGCAGGGCAAACGCGGCTGAACCCGCCCGGCGCGGTACCTTTGCGTGCCGCGCAACGCTCGATTGCGCGGCGTTCCGCTTCCGGCTTTATCGATTGATCAATAGTATTGACGGCAATGCGGTGCACCGTATCGCGGCCGGCCGGTCTCCATGCCGGCGCGACGCTCCGGTAGCCGGCCTTTCCCTTTTCCAGGAGTCGACCATGTCAACGGATTCAACACCGCTCGCGCCGCCCGCGCACGGCGCCAAGCTCACGCAGGGGCTGATCCTGCTGTTCGCCTTCAGTTGCGGCGCGATCGTCGCGAACCTGTACTACGCGCAACCGATCACCGAGCTCATCGCGCCGAGCCTGCACATGTCCGGCGACACGGCGAGCCTGATCGTGTCGCTGACGCAGATCGGCTATGCGTTCGGCCTGTTCTTCATCGTGCCGCTCGGCGATCTGCTCGAAAACCGCAAGCTGATGATCGTGACGGCCGTCGTGTCGATCGCGAGCCTCGCGGCGGCGGCGCTCGTGCGCACGCCCGGGCTCTTTCTCGCGGTTTCGCTGCTGATCGGGTTCAGCTCGGTGGCCGTGCAGATTCTCGTGCCGCTCGCCGCGCACCTCGCGCCGGATCATTCGCGCGGCCGCATCGTCGGCACGATCATGAGCGGGCTGCTACTCGGCATCCTGCTGGCCCGCCCGCTGTCGAGCGTGGTGGCCGACGCATTCGGCTGGCGCTTCGTGTTCGCGGCCGCGGCCGTGCTGATGACGCTCGTCACGGCCGTGCTCGCGCTGACGATTCCGTCGCGCCAGCCCGATCACCGCGCGACCTATTTCGAGCTGATCGGCTCGCTGCTGCACCTCGTTCGTACGATGCCGGTGCTGCGCCACCGCGCGTTCTACCAGGGCCTGATGTTCGCGTCGTTCAGCCTGTTCTGGACGGCCGTGCCGGTCGAACTGACGCGTCACTACGGGCTGTCGCAATCGGCGATCGGCCTGTTCGCGCTGGTCGGTGCGATCGGCGCGACGTCGGCGCCGGTAGCCGGGCGTCTGGCGGATGCCGGCCATACGGTGCGCGCGACGCTGATCGCGCTCGTGGCCGGCGCGCTGTCGTATGCGGTCGGGTTCGTGCACGGCACCGGCCTGTACGGGCTCGTCGTCACCGGCATCGTGCTCGACTTCGCGGTGCAGATGAACATGGTGCTCGGCCAGCGCGAGATCTACGCACTGCACGCGGCGAGCCGCAACCGGCTGAACGCGCTGTACATGACGAGCATCTTCGTCGGCGGCGCCGTCGGCTCCGCGCTCGCGAGCCCGCTGTACGAGCGTGGCGGCTGGCCGCTCGTCGCCGCGGCGGCCGGCGCGTTCCCGATCGTCGCGCTCGCCCACTACCTGCTCGTCGGGCGGCCGCACGCGCAACGTCACGCCGCGGGTTGAGCCGCCCTCACCCATCGAATCGATCCGTTCGCGGGGCGCGCCGCCGCCCCGCTCCACGTCGAACCACAGGAGTCCATCATGTCTTCCCTGCTCAGTGCCTACGATCTGCGCGGCCTCGCGCTGCCGAACCGCGTCGTGATGGGGCCGATGACGCGCTCGCGCGCGCCGTCGCGCGGCCTGCCCACCGAACTGATGGCCGAGTACTACGCGCAGCGCGCGTCGGCCGGCCTGATCGTGACCGAGGCCACCAACGTCAGCGTGGCTTCCGCGGCGTTCGAGCTGACGCCCGGCCTCGTCGACGATGCACAGGCCGCCGGCTGGAAAATCGTCACCGACGCCGTCCACGCGAACGGCGGGCGCATCTTCGCGCAGCTGTGGCACGGCGGCCGCGTCAGCTCGCTGACGCTGCTCGGCGGCGCCGCGCCGCTGTCGCCGTCCGGCGTGAACGACGACCTCGAACAGTTGCAAGTGTGGGCGCAGTTGCAGAACGGCTACTACACGAAGATTCATGCGACGCCGTCGCGCGCGATGACGACCGACGAAGTCGTCGCGACCGTCGACGAATTCCGGCAGGCGGCCGCGCGCGCGATGGCCGCGGGCTTCGACGGTGTCGAGATCCATGCGGCCAACGGCTACCTGCCGCACCAGTTCCTGTCGTCGACGCTGAACCGCCGCGACGATCGCTACGGCGGCTCGGTCGCGAACCGCGCGCGCTTTCTCGAGGAAATCGTCGACGCGGTCGGCGGCGTGATGCCGTTGAACCGCGTCGGCGTGCGCATTTCGCCGTACGCGAAATACAACAACGTGCGCGACGCCGATCCGGACGCGACGCTCGCCTACGTCGGCCGGATGCTCGACGCGGCGGGCGTCGCCTATCTGCACGCGGCCGATACCAACGGCTGGAGCGGCGAGCCCGATCTGCCGCGCATCGTCGAGCACGCGCGCCGGTCGTTCCGCGGCACGCTGATCGTCAACGGCGGCATTTCACCGGACGCGGCGAACGCGCTGATCGACGCGGGCGACGCCGATCTCGTCGCGTTTGCGCGTGCGTACATCGCGAACCCGGATCTCGTGGAGCGCATCGCGGCCCGCGCACCGCTCGCGGAGCCGAAGACCATCGGCTGGTACGGCGGCGACCGCGCCGGCTACGTCGACTATGCGCGGCACGACACCGCGCAGTCGCACGCATGATGCGCGCATGCGGCGCGCAGGGCCCGGCATGCCGGGCGCGGTGCCGCAACGCGTCCGGCCGCCGCGTGCCGGAGCGGCGCCGTCACGTATCGTTCCACCGCGCGCCCAGCACGCGCCCGCAGAAATTCGGCCGATGAAAATCCGGATCCGCGCGTTCGAGCACGTCGGCGCTCCACGTGCCGAACGTCGATTGCGGCCGATGTTCGACGCCGCGCGCGACCGTCGCGAGGAACGTTTCGCGAAAACCGCTGCCGCGCGGATACGCGGCGAGCAACGCGTCACGCTCGTCGAGCGTGTATGCGTCGAAGTCGGTCGCCATCAGGTCGGTCGACACGGCGGCCGCCAGCGCGCGCGCGAGCGGCGACGCGCGGGCGGCCACGCCGGGCGTCGTATGCAGCGCGATCGCCTGCCACACGTCGTCGCGCACGCGCCGCGAGCGCCGATGGCGCAACAGCAGCGCGCATGCGGCATCCGCGCCGTCGAGCTCGTAGCGCTCGGTCGAGCGGCAATACGCGTGGCTCAACCCCATGTTCGCGTACATCGCGGCGACGTACAGCGCGTCGGCGTCGCATGCGTTGCATGCGTCGCCTGCCCGCCGCGCGGCGAGCGACGCGAACACGAACACGCGCGCCGCGTGATCGACCAGCACGGCGGGCAACGACGCGCGGGCCGCGTCGGCTGCATCGAGCGCAACGGGCGTGCGCGGAATGCGAACGCCGGCCACTTCGTCGCCGATGGCCGGTGCGCGCGGGTGCGCAGCATTCATCCTGTCTCCTTCATGCCCCGCGCACGGGGCGGAAAATCGTTCAATGCCCGGGGGCGCCCGGTGCGCGGCGCGTCGCACACCGGCACGCGCCGCTCAAAACGCGACGCAGCAGCGGCCGAAGGCTTCGCAGCGCTCGGCGGCCGCACTTGCCGTCGGATAGCGCGGCCGCGCGAAACGGCGGCCGTGACCGCGCGCCCGGCACGCATCGCTGCCGGGCGCCGCGCATGCGTCGCCCGCCGCCGATGCATGCGGACGGGCGAGCGCCGCGCCGCCGACGCCGCCTTCCGCGACCGGCGACCATGCGGGACTGACGGGCGGCGGCGGCGGCCCCAGCGGCGCGAATTCCTGCTCCGCGTGCACGACCTTGCCGTCGACGACCGTCAGCACCGACGACAACGCGGGGATGCGCCGCGCGTCGATCGTGAAGTAGTCGTCGCTCAGCACCGCGAAGTCGGCGTACCGGCCGGGCACCAGCGCGCCCTTGCGGTGCTCGTCGGCGGAGAACCATGCGCTGCCGACCGTATAGCGGCGCAGCGCCTCCATCCGGCCGAGCCGGTTGCGCGCCGGATACAGCGCGGTGCCGCCGACGGAGCGCCCCGACACCATCCAGTACAGCGCGACGAACGGGTTGTAGCTCGCCGCGGCCGTCGCCCCGGAGCCCGCGCCGACCGGCAGCCCGGCCGCGAGCATCGCGCGGATCGGCGGCGCGCGCGTGGCCGCCGCCGCGCCGTGGCGGGCGATGAAGGCTTCGCCCTGGAACGCCATGCGCGGCTGCACGGTGATGCCGCCGCCCAGCGCCGCGACACGCGCGATATTGGCATCCGAGATCGTCTCGCAGCGGTCGAAGCACCAGCGCAGCCCGTCGAACGGCGTGTCGCGATCCACCGCTTCGAACACGTCGAGGAAGCGGCCGATCGATTCGTCGTAGGTCGCATGCAGCCGGAACGGCCAGCGATGGCGCACGAGCAGCCGGACGACGGCCGCCAGGTCCGCGTCGACCGCCGCGGGCAGGTCGACACGCGGTTCGAGAAAATTCCCGAGATCGATCGCCGAGCACAGCAGCCGCTCGCCCGCGCCGCTCACGCGCAGGAACGCGTCGCCGTCGCCGGGCGCCGTCCGCGCGATCCATGTCGCGAAATCGTCGAGCTCGCGGCCGGCGTGCCGCGCGCCCAGCGCATAGGCGATGCGCGTCGTCAGTTCGCCGCGCCGCGCGAGCGTCGCGACCGCCGCATAGTCGTCCGGATACGCGAGGCCGTCGCCGCCGGCGTCGATCGCGCTCGTCACGCCCACGCGGTTCAGCGCGCGCATGAACTGCCGCGTGGAGTTGACCCGGTCGGCCGCATCGAGCATGGGCGCGCGGGCGAGCGCCGCGAACAGCACGGCCGGATCCCGACGCGCGAGCAGCAGCCCGGTCGGCCGCCCGTGGCGGTCGCGCCGCAGTTCGCCGCCGGGCGGATCGGGCGTGTCGCGGCCGTAGCCGAGCGCGCGCAGCGCGGCCGCATTCAGCCACGCGCTGTCGCCCAGATGCTGAATGAATACGGGCGTGTCGGGCGCGATCGCGTTGAGCTCGGCCACCGTCGGGCCGCGCTTTTCCGCGAACTGCAGCGCCGTCCAGCCGCCCGCCACGCGCGCCCATTGCGGCGCGGGCGTGCGTCGCACCTGCCGGCCCAGCAGTTCGAGCGCGTCGGCAAGCGACGGCACGCCGTCCCAGCGCACCTCGAGGTTGAAGTTCATCCCGCCGCGGATCGCCTGCAGGTGCGCATCGATCAGGCCCGGAATCACGGTACGGCCGTTCAGATCGATACGGGTCGTGTCGTCGCGCGCATGGCGCAGCACGTCGCGATCGTCGCCGGTCGCGACGATGGTCCCGTCCTTCACGGCGAGCGCGCGGACGAACGAGCGTCGTTCGTCCTGGGTCGCGATCTTGCCGTTGAAGACGACGAGGTCCGCCGAGCGCGCGGGTTCCGTCGCCCTAAGCACCGTCGGGCCTCCCGTGCGCGCCTGCGTGCGACATGCTGCTTGGCGCCGCTGCCTGACAAGCGGCCGCACCGCGCGCGTCGGCACGCATGCCGCGATCGCGCGGGCGCGCTGCTGCACCGGATTCGCGCATCGCTATGCCGCCTGCTGCGCCGCGTCGGCGGCATCGCGTCGCGCGCGCGTCCGGCACGGCGCGAGCGGCGCCTCTTGACGGACGAAGTTCTGCACGCGCAGCAGGCGGCGCACGTCGTGGGCGCGCGAATCCGGATCGAAGTGCCGCGCGCCCGCGGCGACCAGCGTCGACGCCTGCGCGGTGTGCCCGCGCTCGATCAGGTGATCGGCGAGATCGAGCGAACTGCGCAGCGCCCACATCGCGGCGCCCTGCGCGTTCGCGGTCTGGATCGCCATCTGCAGATGACGATGGCCGTCGGCCTCGTACGCCACCGCGAGATCCGCGCCGACGGTGCGCGCCTGTTCGAGCATCGCGACGCCGTTCACCCGCAGCAATTCGGGGACGAACAGGTGCTCGCCGTGCGCGCGGCAGCGCGCGAGCGTCGCATCGAGCCGGGAGCGCGCTTCGTTCGCGCGACCGGTCCGTACGAGGCCCTCCGCGTACGCAACGGTCAACGGCGCGAGCAGACGCCGGAAACCGCTCGCCTCGACGCGCCGCAGCGCCGGTTCGAGGCGGGCGAGGCCGGCGCCGGGATGGCCGGCCTGGATGTCGAACTGCCCGGTCAGGCATTCCGCGTGACTGCGCCAGATGTCGAAGCCGTGCGCGTCGGCGGTCGCGCGCAGCGTCGCGAGATAGTCGGAGGTGATGTCGTGATCGCCGTAGCGCAGTGCGATCGGGGCGGCGGCCGCACCGAGCACGATGCACAGCGTGAGCGCCGACGGGCCGCGGCGCGCGCAGTCGACCGCCTGCGCGGCGACGCGCATCGCATGCTCGGGCTCGCCTTGCATCCAGAGCAGCCGGATCAGCATCGTGCGCCCCAGCGTCGCCATGTCGACGCCGAGCGCGGCCTGCGCGCACGCCGGTTCGTCCGCGTCGGCGAGTTCGGCCGTCGCCGCTTCCAGCCGCTCGCGCGCCTGTGCATGCTCGCCGAAGTAATGCAGCGACGTCGCGACCATCGTGTTCGCCAGCAACCGCTGCGACCGGTCCCCGCGCCGCTCGGCCGCGCGCTCGAAGCGCGTCGCGTAGCGCAGCGATTCGTGGATGTCCGACAGCGTCAGCATCGTATGCCACAGCCCGACCAGCGCGCGCGCGTCGAACGCATCGTCGCCGATATGCGCGGCGAGACCGAGCGTGCGGTTCCACATCGCGGCGGCGGCCGGCGCATCGCCATCGGTATGCAGCAGCGCCGACGCGCAGGCCGCCCGCAGCCGCATCTCGCGCGCGGCGTCGACCGGGCCCGCGGCGCCCGTGTCGAGTGCGTCGAGTACCTGGCGCGCGCGCGCCGTGCACGCGCGCATCCGCGCCGGCTCGAGCAGCGCACGCGCCAGCCGGTCGGGCTCGGGCATGACTGCGGCCACGGCGGCCTCCGCCGGTTCGTCCGCGGCCGGCGCGGGTGCATCCGCGGGCAGCGCGTCGGCGAGCGTCGCGGGACGCGCGGGCGCATGCTCGCGCTCGTACGCCGCGTGGCGCGCGACGATGCGTTCGAATTCGCCTTCGTTGTGCAGTTTTTCGAGCGCGTACGCGCGCGTCGATTCGGTCAGCCGGTAGCGCGCATACGCGCCATGGAACTCGACGGTCACCAGCGATTTCGCCACCAGCTCGCCGAGCACCGCGATCATGTCCGCGGCCGACGTGCCGGGCTCGGTCGCGACCGCGCGCGCGGCATCGAACGAAAACGGCCCGATGAAGCATCCCATCCGGCGAAACAGCGCGCGCGCGGCCGGATCGAGCAGCACGTAGCTCCAGTCGAACGTCGCCCGCAGCGTCTGATGACGCGGCAGCGCCGAGCGCAGCCCGCCCGTCAGCAGGTTCAGCCGGTCGTCGAGACGCGACGCGACGACCGCGAGCCCGAGCGTCGCCACGCGCGCCGCGGCCAGCTCGATCGCGAGCGGCAGCCCGTCGAGGCGCCGGCAGATGTCCGCGATCACCCGCACGCCGGCTTCGTCGACCGGGCAATCCGGCGCGGCCGTGCGCACGCGCTCCAGGAACAGCTCGACGGCCGAACAGCGGGCCATTTCCGGGACGGACGCGCCGCCGTCCGGCACCGCGAGCGGGCTCATCCGCAGCACCGCTTCGGCCGAGATGTGCAGCGGCTCGCGGCTCGTCACGAGCACGCGCGGCGAGCCCGCGCGCGACGTCAGCGTTTCGACGAGGCTCGCCACCAGATCGACGATGTGCTCCGCGTTGTCGAGCACGAGCAGGCAGCGCGACGTCGCGAACGCGTCGCCGATGCGCTCGATGGCCGGCACGCCCTGCGTGTCGAGGCCGAGCTCGGCGGCCAGCGCGATCAGCATGTCGTCGCGCGTCGACGCGCGCGCCAGCTCGACGAACAGCACGCGCTCGCGCGAGCGGCTGCGCACGCCGTGCGCGACGCGTACGGCAAGACTCGTCTTGCCGATGCCGCCCGCGCCGACGAGCGTGACGACCGGCGTGCGCTCGAGCATGTCGACGATCTGCGCGATTTCGGCGTCGCGCCCGACGAGCGGTGCGAGCAGCGACGACGCGGGGGCGTCGGGCGGCGCCGCGACGGCCGGCGCGTCGGCCGCGGGCACGAGGTCCGGGCCGGGCGACGGGCTCGCGACCAGCAGATAGCCGCGCCCGGGCACCGTCTTGATCAGATCGCGGCTCGCGCCGAGCGCCTTGCGCAGCGTCGCCACATGCACCTGCAGCCGGTTTTCCTCGACGATCAGGCCCGGCCAGACCGCATCCATGATGTCGTCTTTCGACACGACCGAACCGCTCGCGCGGTGCAGGACCTCGAGAATGTCGAGCGCGCGCGCGCCGATGCGCAGCGACGCGCCGTGACGGCGAATGTCCCGCTGCTCGAAATCCACCGACAAAGTTCCGATCTGGACCATGGCCGCCTCCGGGTACCTCGGGATGAGCGCCGGGTGAACGCGGCAGTTCGCCCGGCGGAGAGTCCAAGTCCGGCGTGCTGCCGCGCCGGACGATAAATGTCGAAATACGGGTCGAGTGTAGAGGGGCATGCCGTGAAAATCTTGAAGGAAAATGCGCTGTCCGCGCATGCCGCGCATGCCGCGCACGCGCGACCGGCACGATCGCTTGCGTGTAAAAGTGGGGCGCTATACTCTGCCGGGCCGCTCGCGCAGGCGTCGCGCCGGGGCACGCACTCACCGCGCGCACGCATTGAAAGCAATTTGTCAGGATGAAGAGCGGACGTTTATGCAAATTCATTTTGAACGTTCTCGCGCGCATCTAAACTGGACTCGTCATTTCACGCTCCGAGTCCCTCGCTGGGGAATTCCATGTCAGACTCCGTCATCGCAGCCCCGACGGCATCGCCTCCGCCACGGCCGAAAGACACGCTCGGGTGCGTGTCGAGCCTGCTGGCGAAGGATGTCGAGACGGCATCCGGCGGCCTGAAGCTCCACCGCAAATGCATGCGCGAAGCGCACGTCGAGCGAATCGACATGCCCGCGTGCGACCGCGGCTTCCTGGTCGGCGTGTCGCTGAACGGCGGCCACCGCCGCACGCTCTATGGGCGCGCCGGCGCGAGCGAGCGCCGGTTCCAGCATCACTCGATCTACATTCGCGACTTCTCGCGCCATTTCCACGCGGACCTGTACGGCAATTTCGACTTCGTGCTGGTCGAGCTGCCGCACCCGTATCTGGCGCGCATCGGCCCCGAACACGGCGGCAGCCCGGTCGACGGCCTCACGTGCCGCGTCGATGCGCGCGACCCGGTGCTCGGGCATCTCGCGCACGCGGTGGCCGACAGCCTCGACGCGCCCGGCCCGCTGAACGCGCTGTTCATCGAGCAGGTCGGGCTCGCGATGGGCACGCATCTCGTGCGCCGCTACGGCAACGTGCGCGCGCGCGAACTCGAGCACAAGGGCGCGCTGTCTCCCGCGAAGGTGGCGCTCGCCAAGGAGCTGTTGATGGAAAAGGCGGACCTCGGCGTGTCGATCGAGGAAGTCGCGAACGAATGCGACCTGTCGCGCGGCTATTTCATCCGCGCGTTCTCGCGCACCACCGGCCGCACGCCGCACCAGTGGCTGCTCGAACAGCGCGTGATGCGCGCGCGCGAGCTGATCGAGACGTCCGACATGACGCTGGCCGACATCGCGGTCGCGTGCGGCTTCGCCGACCAGAGCCACCTGAACCGCGTATTCGCGCGGATCGTCGGGCACCCGCCCGGCGCGTGGCGGCGCGCACGGGCGCGCTGACCGGCGGCATGGCGCACGCCGGGACGTCACCGCACCGGCGTCGCGTCGTAGTTGACCGGCACCCAGTCGTATTGCGCACCGTCCCGGCGCAGGTGGCCGAGCCCGGGAAACGCGATATGCGCGGCCCCGACGAGATAGCGCCGCTCGGCGACGCGCTTCAGCGTATCCCGCCGCGTGCGGCGGGCGGCCTCGGCATCGCTGTCGTACTGGACCGTCGCGTCGACGTCGCGCAACTGGATCGCCGCCACGTGCACGATGTCGCCCCACGCGAGCAGGCCCGCGCGGCCGCTCTCGATCAGGTAAGCCGTATGGCCCGGCGTATGGCCGGGCATCGGCACCGCGCGAATGCCGGGGGCGAGCGTCGCGTCGCCGCGAAACGTCTTGAAGCGGCCGGCCGCGACGTACGGCGCGACCGCCGCGGCGGCCGCATCGAAGAACGACGCGAGAAACGCCGGCGCGTGCGCCTTGTTCGCCGGATCGAGCCAGTATGCGGCCTCGACGGCGTTCACCCGCACGACGGCATTCGGAAACGTCATCGCGCCATTCGACGCAATGCCGCCGACATGGTCCTTGTGCAGGTGCGTGAGCAGCACTTCGTCGATCTGCGCGGGCGCGTAGCCGGCCGCGCGCAGGTCGTCGAGCAGCTTGCCGCAGCAGTCGCCGTACAGCGTGCCGGCGCCCGCGTCGACGAGGATCCGCTTCGATCCGGTATCGACGAGGAACGCGTTGATCGACCCTTGCACGGGCGGCTCCAGGAATGCGCGGTCGAGGTCGCGCCGGATCTCGTCCTTCGAGATGTCGCGAAACACCGTGTCGACCGGAAACGGATGCGTGCCGTCGGACAGCGCGATCACCGTGAAGTCGCCGATCTTCAGCCGATAGAAGCCGGGCGGCTGCCGGCCCGCGGCGGTCACCGGCGCGTCGGGCTGCACGCCGGACGCCGCATCGGCCCGCACACCGGCCTGCGCATGCGCGGCGGGCGCCAACAGGCCCGCGCACCCGGCCACGATCAACCACCGGGCCGCCTGCGCGACGCACGCGTGCCGAAACAGGTTCTTCATCGGATCTCCGTGACGAATCGTGCGCGTGGCCCGTCACGAACGGAACAGCCAGCGCAACACGCGATGTCGCGCAGCTTATCGGCCGCCGCGGCGAAAATCCTGAGCGACGCCTGAATTGTCCTGAAGACACGCCGCACGCGATCCGGCCGCCGCACCGCCCGGCGCTAGAATGCGAACCGCATGCAACGCGACGTTGCCACCCGCCCAAGGACGATCTCATGGACAAATTCTCCGCGCTGCGCGCGTTCGTCGAAGTCGCGGAAGCCGGCGGCTTCTCGAGCGCGGGGCGCCGGCTCGATCTCGCCGCTTCGTCGGTCGTGCGCGCGGTGGACGCGCTGGAGGCGTCGCTCGGCACCGTGCTGCTGAACCGCACGACGCGGCAAGTCACGCTGTCCGACGCGGGCGCCGTCTACTATGCGCGGGCGAAACGCGTGCTCGGCGAGCTCGCCGATGCCGACGCGCTGGTGGCCGACCGCGGCGACGCGCCGTCCGGCCCGCTGCGCGTATCGGTCCCGGTCGCCTACGGGCTGCGCCGCATCGCGCCGCACGTCGCCGCGTTCGTCGCGCGCCATCCGAAGCTCGACCTCGATCTGCAACTGACCGACGAACGCGTCGATCTCGTGTCCGCGCGGATCGACGTCGCGATCCGGCTCGGCGACGCGGCCCCGACCGCGGACGTCGTCGCGCGTCCGCTCGGCACGTTCCGGCGCTACGTGGTCGCGAGCCGCGGCTACCTCGATGCGCACGGCTCGCCGGCGACGCCCGGCGAACTCGTCGATCACGCGTGCCTGCGCTTTCATTTCGGCGTCGACCAGCAGGCGTGGACGTTCGCCGGCGCGCCACGCACGACGCAGGTCGTCGTCACCGGGCGGCTGAAATCGAATCACAGCGAGGTGCTGCGCGAGGCCGCGCTCGACGGCGCCGGCATCGCGCTGCTGCCCGACTGGCTGGTCGAGGCGGATATCGAAGCCGGCCGCCTGCAGCGGCTGTTCGATCAATACGACGTGACGCCGGGCTCGGCGCGCGCGGTGATCACCGCGCTGTACCTGCCGAACCAGCGCGGCTCGAAGCGCGTGACCGCGTTCATCGATTTCGTCGAATCGCTCGCCCGCGCGCAGCCCTGATACGCGAGAGCCCGGCGCGGCGCGTCACCAGCCGAACTTCGCTTCCATCCCGACATAGTCGGCATTGCGCGCGCCGAGCGCGCGAATCGACGAGCCGAGCTGGAAGTGCACGGCTTCGAGCGCGAGCGCGACGTTCGCGTTCACGAGCCAGTCGACGCGCGCCTGCGCGTACATCCCCGTCCACGCGCCGCCCTTGCCCGCCGTGCCCGGCACCGCCGACATCCCCTGCCCGTAGATCGCGTCGGCCGTCGTCTGCCGCCACTGGAAGCCGACGGCGGTGAGCACCGTCACCGAGCTCGCCGGCTTGAAGGTCAGCGACGGCTTCACGTGGATCAGGTTGCTGTATCCGGTATACCCGGCGAGCGTGAAGTAATAGCCGTTCGGAAACATCGGGTTGAACGTGCCGACGCGCCGGTCGCCCGGATGCGCGTCGCCCGATGCGCCGTCGACCTGGATGCCGACGCGCGGCGTGCCGGCCGTCTTCGCGAACGTGTAGCCGCCCAGCGCGCCGAACGCCCACGCGCCGATCGTGTCCTGCCCGACGTGGCCCGTCTGCAGCATCGCCTCGACGTCCCAGTCGAACCCGTCGGTCTTGCCCGCGTAGCGCATGTCGAACACGTCGCGCCGCTCGGTGCCGGATGCATCCGGATAGCGCGCGTTGTCGCGCGTGTAGCGCGACCAGTACGCGGACAGATCGCCGGGCCCCGTGCCCGTGCGCTCGACGCGCACGCCGTCGAATCGCAGGTGCCGGTTCGACACGTCGTCGAACGCGGCCGCGTTGCGATACTGCAC
Organism: Burkholderia sp. AU39826; assembly: GCF_020419965.1. Lineage (NCBI taxonomy): Bacteria > Pseudomonadati > Pseudomonadota > Betaproteobacteria > Burkholderiales > Burkholderiaceae > Burkholderia > Burkholderia sp. AU39826. Next base: position 14,859 of record NZ_JAIZQG010000028.1, on the reverse strand, counting down.
CGGACGCGTCACATAGCCGATCACGCGCCATTTGCCGATTTCGTAATCGGTCCACAGTCCGTCGTATGCCTGGCGCACGTTCGGGCCGTCGCGCACCGACACGAAGCGCTGCAAGTCGAACGCCATCTCCTGCCGGCCGATCCGCGTCTTGAACGTGCCGGGCCCGAGTTGATCGACGTACGCGACGAACGCCTGCTGGAGGTCGAGCTGGTCCTTTTCGACCGGGCCGACCGTATCCTTGCCGAACGGCCGCGCATCGACGAACTGCACGAACGCCTGCAGGTGCCCGCGATAGCGCAGGTCCGCATGCACGTTCGCGCGCTGGATCACGTAGTTGTCGTCGTGCGCGGCGCCGAGGCCGAACAGCGGCGCGTTGTTCAGCTCGAAGCGCTCGCGCAGGTTCGCGCCGAGCGACAGATAGGTCGACGGGTCGTCGCCGAGCGGCACGTATTTCAGCGCGTCGAACGGCTTGCGCGGCACGCACGGATTCGCGAGCGCCGACCAGTCTTCCTGCCAGCGGTTGAACAGCACCGTCGGGCGTTTCGCGGTGCACGACGCGGCGGCGGCAGCCGGCGACGCGGCCGCGCCGGCCGACGCCGCCTCGGCTTCGGCGCCGACGGCGGTACCCGCGTGCGACGCGGCACCGCCCGCCAGCACGACGCACGACAGCGCGCCGCGCCACGATCGCTTCATCGGCCGGCGCACCGTCATTTCGACCGCGCGTGGATCTCGGCGACGTAGCCGCCCGGGAACTGCACGAGCGCCGCGTCGCGCCCGTCCGACTTGAACGGCGGCACGAGCACCGTCACGCCCGCGGCTTCGGCCTGCTTCAGCGTCGCGGCGAGATCGGCCACTTCGTAGCCCGTCATTTCACGCCCGAACGGGTACGGCAGATGGCCGTCGGTCGCGAGCACGGTCATCTTGCCGAAGCCCGATTCGATGCGAATGCGGCGATACGTGTCGTTCGGCCGCCCGATCTCGATGCCCGGCGCATGGCGCACGTCCGACACGATCTTGCCGTGCGAGAACGCGGCGAAGTCGCGCGCGAGCTTGCCCGCGCTTTCCGGCGACACGTACACGCGATTCTCCGGCACCGTCTGCAGCGGGTCGTAGTTCGGCGCCTGCGTATGCCAGTACAGCTGCATGTTCACGCCGCCCGGCCAGCGGACGATCGCGTCGCGGCCGATCGGGTCGGGGAACGTCGCCACGACGATGTCCGCGCCATGCGCGCGCGCCGACTTCACCGCGACGTCCATGTCGGTGACGAGATAGCCGGTGCGCTCCTCGCAGAACGGATACGGAATCGGCGTCTTGAAACCGAACACCGAGATCGTGCCGACCGGCGTCAGCACGAGCTGCGACATCGTCTGGCTCGGCGTCGGCGTGACCTGGAACACGCCCTGCTTCGACTTCTTGCCGCCGAACGTCGCGACGAAGCTGTCGGTGAAGCGGTCGAAGTCCTCAGGCGCGACGCACACGTGGGTCGTGTCGTACTGCGGGCCGACCGCAACGGCGGGGAACCGCGCCGCGGCGACCGGCGACGCGATGTCGTCGAGATGGGTTTCGTCGGCGAGCGCCGGCGCGCCGGCCAGCAGCGCGGCGAGCACGGCCGACGACGCGGCGGTCATGCGCAGCATGTTGCGCAGGTTCAATAAACTCATCGGTTTTCTCCATGATGGTGATGCGCGCGGCCAGCGCCGCGCGCGGATTCGGATTCAGCGGGATACGGGCCACGCGTCCGGGCGGCCGGACGACCGGCGAGAAACACGAGCGGCGCGCGCGCCTTCCCGCCCGGCGGGAGACGGCGCAGACTCGTCGTTTCAGCGCGGTCGCCGCAACGTCACCGAATGGCGGGAGCGCTGCCGGTCTGGCGTCGTATATCGCCGAGCACGGTGACGCGCTGCTGGATTTCCCATGGCCGCGACGGCAGCGCGCGGACCTGCGCCGCGGTGTCGCAAGTGGCACGCATCGCCCTGTCAGACCGCCCAGCACGAACAGCCGAACGCGCCCCAGAAACCCTTCGCGTCCGACGTCGGCAACGCGTTCGCCCATGCGCTCGCGTGCGCATGCTGGTGAACGTTGCATTCGTTCGCGCAGCCGCACATCGCGGCGGCCGCCGCGCGCTGCAACGGCGCGCCGGCGCGCTGCGTCGCGCCCCAGCCGCCATAGCCGCCGAACTCGCGCACCGGCGACCAGTCCGGCATCGCCGGCGGGATCGGCGCGTCGTGCGACGCGAACGGCCCCGCGCCCCACACGATCTTCCCGTCGACCACCGTCAGCAACGCGGTCGTGCCGGCGATATCGTCTTCCGCGCACGCGAAGAAATCGCGATCCGGCACCACCAGGTCGGCAAGCTGCCCCACCGCGATGCGCCCTTTCTTGCCTTCCTCGTTCGAGAACCACGTCACGTACTCGGTCCACATCCGCAGCGCGGTTTCGCGATCGAGCAGGTTGCGCTGCGGATACAGGCGCATGCCGCCGACCGTCTTGCCCGTCACGAGCCATGCAAGCGATACCCACGGGTTGTACGATGCGACGCGCGTCGCGTCGGTGCCGGCCGACACCTTGAGCCCCTTGCCGAGCATCTTCGCGACAGGCGGCGTCGCCTCGGCGGCCTGCGCGCCGTAGCGCTCCACGAAGTATTCGCCCTGGTACGCCATCCGGTGCTGCACCGCGATGCCGCCGCCGAGCGCGGCGATCCGGTCCATCGATTTCTCGGAGATGGTTTCCGCATGATCGAAGAACCAGTTCAGCCCGTCGAGCGGGATGTCTTCGTTGACCTTCTCGAACACGTCCAGCGCGCGGCTGATGGTTTCGTCATAGGTCGCGTGCATGCGCCACGGCCAGCGGTTTTCCGCGAGCACGCGCACGACGCCTTCGAGATCGTCCTCCATCTGCGCGGGCAAATCCGGCCGCGCGACGCGGAAATCCTCGAAGTCGGCCGCGGAAAACGCCAGCATCTCGCCGGCGCCGTTATTGCGGAAATAGTCGGTGCCATCGTGGTACTTGACGCTCTTCGTCCAGTTCACGAAGTCTTCCTTCTCCGCGTTCGGCTTCTGCGTGAACAGGTTGTATGCGATCCGGATCGTCATCTCGCCCGCGTCGTGCAGCTTGCGGATCACTTCGTAATCGTCGGGATAATTCTGCGAGCCGCCGCCCGCGTCGATCACGCCCGTCACGCCGAGCCGGTTCAGCTCGCGCATGAAATGGCGCGTCGAGTTGTACTGATACTCGAACGGCAGCTTCGGCCCCTTCGCGAGCGTCGCGTAGAGGATCGTCGCGTTCGGGTTCGCGAGCAGCAGGCCGGTCGGATTGCCCGCGGCATCGCGCAGGATCGTGCCGCCCGGCGGCTCCGGCGTGTCCTTCGTATAGCCGACGACACGCAGCGCGGCCGCATTCAGCAGCGCTCGGTCGTACAGGTGCAGGATGAACACGGGCGTGTCCGGTGCAACCGCGTTGAGCTCATCGATCGTCGGCAGCCGTTTCTCGACGAACTGATGTTCGGTGAAGCCGCCGACGACGCGCACCCATTGCGGCGCGGGCGTCACGGCGACCTGACGCTTGAGCATCTCCATCGCGACCGCGAGCGACGGCACGCCGTCCCAGCGCAGCTCCATGTTGTAGTTCAGGCCACCACGAATCACGTGGCAGTGGTTGTCGATCAGGCCCGGCAGCACGCCGCGGCCGCCGAGATCGACCACTTTCGTCGCGCGGCCCGCGAGCGGCATCACGTCCGCTTCGCTGCCGACGGCGACGAAGCGGCCGGCGGCAATCGCGACGGCCGTCGCGACAGGGTTCGCGCGGTCGAGCGTCGTGATGCGCCCGTTGTGCAGGATCAGATCCGGTTGGGTCACGGTTGCGGTCATGTGCATCACCTCTTGTTGATCAGAAGCCAAACAGCTGTTTCACGGTGGGTAACGCTTGCACGCCGATCAGCATGCCGAGCAACCCGACCAGCGCAATCAGCGGCGGTGCGGGAGAGCGAACCTTGATGGCGCTGTAAATCACACCGATCAGCAGGCCCGCACCAAGGGAAACCAGATAAGGTTTCATGCGATCAATCTCCCGGACAATTTCAAATGCAGGCGCGGTGTGCCGAACGGCATGCCGCGGGCGGCATTCGTTTTTTCGGTCACGTCCGCCGCCCGCGGCAATGGAGCCGATGCGGCGCGTTCGCATCGAATCCGTCGCACCGGCATCCGCCGTTGCAGGCCGTCCGCGCTTACTTCGCCGGAACGGGCGCAATCGACTCGTGCGGCGTCGCGGTACGCTGCGGTGCCTTGTGGAGCATCGTGTACGCGTAGTCGACGCCCATCCCGTATGCGCCCGAATGCTCCTTCGCGATCGCCATCACCGCGTCGTACGTCTCGCGGTGCGCCCAGTCGCGCTGCCATTCGAGCAGCACCTGCTGCCACGTGACGGGCACCACGCCGGCCTGCACCATGCGCTGCATCGCGATATCGTGCGCGGCCTGGGTCGTGCCGCCCGAAGCGTCGGCGACCATGTAGATCTCGTAGTCGCCCTCGAGCATCGCGCACAGCGCGAACGTCGTATTGCAGACTTCGGTCCACAGCCCCGACACGACCACCTTCTTGCGACCGTTCGCGGCGAGCGCGTCGCGCACCTTCTGGTCGTCCCACGAGTTCATCGACGTGCGTTCGAGCGTCTTCTGGTTCGGGAACACGTCGAGCAGCTCGGGATAGGTGTGGCCCGAGAAGCTCTCGCTTTCGACCGTCGTGATCGTGGTGGGAATGTTGAAGACCTTCGCGGCCTTCGCGAGCCCGACGACGTTGTTCTTCAGCGTCTGGCGATCGATCGACTGCACGCCGAAGGCCATCTGCGGCTGCTGGTCGATGAAGATCAGCTGGCTGTTGTGCGGGGTAAGTACTTCAAGCTTGGGGTTGCTCATGGTGATGATGTCCTTTGACGCGGAGAAAAATGAGACTCGCCTGGCCGACGAATCCGCGAGGCGTCCAACGCGCGGTGTCGGAAGCGTCGGCAGCCGGCCTGCGTCATTCAATACGCGAATGTGCGGCCGCACCAGTTAATTGTTCTGATTCTCGCCACGCTCGACATTCAGACTGAAAAGTTCTGAATTTCATTGAATGCGCCAACGACGAGCGCGCCGACCTGATAGGCTGGCCCAAGACTTTCGGATCGACGCCAGACCGGTAGGTATCCGTATTTTTAACGGCTGTCATTTCATTCCAGAACGATGAAACCGTACACTGCTTCGCTTTTCGCCGGCATCCTCGCCGGCGTCGTCTACGCGCTGATCGGCGTGCAATCGCCGGCGCCGCCCGCCGTCGCCCTCGCCGGCCTGCTTGGCATTCTGGCCGGCGAACAGATTCTTCCCGTGGTGCGACGGATGCTCGACGGCATCCGACCGGGAACCGCGTGGCGCGACGCGAAGTGCAGCCAGCACATGTTCGGCCCGTTACCTGGCGCTCACACCTCCGACGCTTCCGTCAAGCACCGCGAATCGACACCGACGTGACAGGCACACGTCGAGCGAAGCTCACGCGCATGGGCCGCGTCGTCGTCGACGAAGGCCGTCATCTTCTTGATGCTGCCGAACAGCGTGAACGGAAGGCGCAGCGCGCGAAGTCGCGCGTTGTGCGTGATTTGCGCATCCGCCACCCCGAGTGTCGGTTTCCGGGAGATCAGCCGTGAACGGTCGAGGCGTCTGGCGCTTGCCGACCTGAATCAAGCCATTCTCGAAGCCAGCGTTGACGGAATGAAGAAACGGGAGCGGCTTCGCCGCCCCCGATGCCGCGCACCGCCGACACCGCGCGCGGTATCGGCGCTCAGCGCGTCGCGGACGTGTCGCCGGTCCGGCCGGCGCGCCAGGTGAGGAAAGCGAGCATCGCGAGCGGCAGCGCCAGCGCCCAGAACGCGGCGTACAGGTAGGCGCTCGCCCCTGCGCCCGCACCGAGCGCGAACCCGGCAACCGGCGGCAGCGTGCGTCGCAGCCGCACGCGTGCGGCTTCCCGTTCGGCCGGCGCGGCGATCGGCACGAGCCAGTCGAATGCATCGATGACCGCCTGCGTGACGTTGCCGGTCATCACGGTGTTCGCGACGACGGTGCGCGCGGTCAGCCGGCCGTGCGCGTTCTGCACGCCCATTGCCGCCGCACCCAGCAGCCCGCAGACGATCGTCGCGGGCGCATCGGCGCTGCCGATCGGCGACGCCGCGACGCCCGCGAGCATGAAGCCGGCCAGCAGGATCGTCTGCAGCGCGTACAGCGAGCGCGCCCGCGGGCCATGCCCGCGCACGCGCATCCGGTGATCGAGCAGGCGGGCGGCCACGATGCCCGCGATGAATGCCGGAAACGCGAGCCACTTGATCATCAGGCCCTGGCCGACACCGGCGAGGCCCGAGCCGATCAGGATGAAGTTGCCGGTGACGTGCGCGGTGAAGAGCCCGAACAGCGCGACGAAGCCGAGCGTGTCGACGTAGCCGGCGATCGAGGCGAGAAACACATCCTCGCCGCGCAGGCGATCGGGGGCCGCCGCGCCCGCTGCCGTTACTTGCCCGGGCTGCATGTCGTGGCTTCCGCGGTTGGGTCGACGGTGCCCGCATCGCGGACCTGCGCGGCGCGCGCGCGCCATTGCGCCCGCGCGAGCGCGACCGCATGCTCGCGCGAGACGAGGCCGAGCAGGCCCGCCAGGGCGATCGGCGGCGGCGCGGGCGATTGCACGTGCACGAGGGGGTGCGGGAGGCCGACTGCGATGCCGGCTCCCGGCGAGATCAGGTAAGGCATGGTCCGTTCCGGTTGCGCCGCCGGCCGGGCCGGCCGAAGGGATTCGGCCGCGTGCGGCGGCTCGGGAGCAAGACTACGGAATACGGGCCTGAAAGTCATGGCGGCGAACTGAATCGTTCTGAACGCGCGGGGCGGCGACGCCCGCGCCGCGTGGCCGGCTTCGCGGTGGCGCGCCTTGCTATTTTTCGATCGATAAGTGCAGAATGGCCGCATTCAGGAGCCGACGCATGACCGACACCAAGCGCAAGGCAGCGCCCCGCACGCGCGGGGCGACCGCCGACGACACCGCCGCCACATCGGGCCGCCGCCTCACGCCGGAAGCGCGCGAGCGGCAGATCGTCGAAAAGGCGGTCGAACACTTCGCGACCCACGGTTTTTCCGGCAGCACGCGAGAGCTCGCGCGGCAGATCGGCGTGACCCAGCCGCTGCTCTACCGGTATTTCCCGAGCAAGGAAGCGCTGATCGATCGCGTATACGACGAGGTCTACACGTGGGATCCCGAGTGGGAAAAACTGATCGCCGACCGCTCGGTTCCGCTGCAGCAGCGGCTCGTCGCGTTCTACCGGTCGTATGCGCAGACGATCCTGCGGCGCGAATGGATCCGCACGTTCATTTTCGCGGGGCTCAGCCGCGAGGGCTTCAACACGCGCTATCTGTCGCGGCTGCGCGAACGCGTGTTCCTGCCGGTGCTGCGCGAGCTGCGGCACGCGTACGACATCGCGACGCCGGCGTCGGAAGCGCAGCGCAATGCGGAAATCGAACTGGTGTGGAGCCTGCACGCGAGCATCTTCTATCTCGGCGTGCGCAAGTGGGTATACGGGCTACCCGTGCCCGACGATCTCGACGCGGAAATCGAACGGCAGATCGACGCGTTCCTGAACGGCACGCCGGCCGCGCTGAAGCGTGTCGCGTCCGACGCAGCGGCGAAGCGCGCCCGCCGCGCGTGATGCCGCGGCGCGGCGTGGCGTTGCACCGCGCCCGGGCCGATTCAGAACGATTCAGCCGCGACGTTCGCTGCTTGCCCTATGCTCGGACAGCATTGGACGCGTGCCGTACCGCGCACCGTCCGCATCGAACCGGGGCTCCCACATGACGACCGACACGCTCGCACTCACCCATCACACCATTACCGCGAACGGCATCCGCCAGCACGTCATCGATGCCGGCGCCGGGCCCGTCGTCGTGCTGCTGCATGGCTTTCCCGAAACCAGCTTCGCGTGGCGCCACCAGATCCCGGTGCTCGCGCGGCACTATCGCGTGATCGCGCCCGACCTGCGCGGCTACGGCGAAACCGACAAGCCCGCGGCCGGCTACGACAAGCGCAACATGGCGCGCGATCTCGCCGCGCTGCTCGATGCGCTGGGCATCGACCGCATCGCGCTCGTCGGCCACGATCGTGGCGCACGCGTCGCGACGCGCTTCGCGAAGGACTTCCCCGCGCGCGTCGAGCGGCTCGTCGTGATGGACAACGTGCCGACGCGCATCGTCGCGCAGAACATGACCGCGCAAACGGCGCGCGCGTACTGGTTCTTCCTGTTCCACCAGGTGCCCGACCTGCCGGAGGCGCTGATCGCGGGCAAGGAAGCCGAATGGCTCAGCTATTTCTTCGCCGACTGGTGCTACAACCCGCATGCGATCTCGGGCGATGCGTTCGACACGTACGTGCGCGCGTATCGGCGCCCGGGGGCCGTGCGCGGCGCGTTGGCCGACTATCGCGCGAACGCGGAAGACGTGCAGCAGGATCTCGTCGATGCGGATGTCAGGATCGCGTGCCCGACCATGGCGATCTGGGGCGAGGATTTCTACGCGGTCGGCAAGATGTTCGACATGAAGGCCGTATGGGAAGGCATGGCGGCGAACCTGCGGGCCGAGCCGATCGCGCAGTGCGGACACCTGCCGCACGAGGAGCAGCCCGAGCGCGTGAACATGCTGCTGCTCGATTTCCTGCGCGGCTGGGCCGGCTGACGCAACGCCGCTGCACGCGGCATCATCGGAGGACCATCGGATGGGACACGGATCGGGTCGCAAGGCCGTCATCGCCGGCGGATCGGTCGGCGGGCTGTTCGCGGCGACCGCGTTGCGCGCGGCCGGCTGGGACGTCCGCGTATTCGAGCAATCGCCGCACGAACTCGACAGCCGCGGCGGCGGCATCGTGCTGCAGCCGCCGATCGAGCGCGCGTTCGCGTTCGGCGGCGTGCCGCTGCCGCGCGCGGCCGGCGTCGATTCGATCGACCGGATCTACGTCGACGCGCAGGACCGGATCGTGCAACGCTTCGCGATGCCGCAGACGCAGACCGCGTGGAACGTGATCTACACGGCGCTCAAGCGTGCGCTGCCGGCCGGCATCCTCCACGCCGGCGACGCGTTCGAGCGGTTCGAGCAGGACGGCGAGCGCATCGTCGCGCACTTCGCGAGCGGCCATGCCGAGACGGCCGACCTGCTGATCGGCGCGGACGGCGGCCGCTCCACCGTGCGCGCGCAGTTGCTGCCGGACGTGCGGCCGACGTATGCCGGCTATGTCGCGTGGCGCGGGCTCGTCGACGAACGCGCGCTGCCCGAGCAGGTGCTGGTTCTGCTGCGCGAACGCTTCACGTTCCAGCAAGGCGACCGGCACCTGTTCCTCACCTATCTGGTGCCCGGCGCCGACGGCGCACTCGAACCGGGCGGGCGGCGCGTGAACTGGCTGTGGTACCGGCGTCTCGCGTCCGACCGGCTGGCATCGCTGTTCCTTGCACGCGACGGCACGCAGCGCGACGGGTCGCTGCCGCCCGGCGCGATGCGCGACGACAACCGCGCGGAACTCGTCGACGCCGCCGACCGGATGCTCGCGCCGACGCTCGCCGCGCTCGTCGACGCGACACCCGCGCCATTCGCGCAGGCGATCCTCGATCTCGCGGTCGAGCGGATGGCGTTCGGGCGCGCGGTGCTGCTCGGCGACGCCGCCTGCATGGTGCGCCCGCACACGGCGGCGGGCGTCGCGAAAGCGGCCGACGATGCGGTCGGTCTCGCGCAGGCGTTGCGCGACGTCGCGCCCGGCAGCAGGTTCGACGCCGGGCTGGCCGGCTGGGACGCCCGTCAGCGCGCCGCCAGCGCATCGATCGCCGCGCGCGGAATCGCGCTCGGCGCACGTTTGATGGGCGCGGCCTGAGCGTTCGCGGGCCGCGTGTCATGCGCCCGGGGCGCATCGGACTCCGGATCGAGCGCGTGCAGCACGCTCGCGCGCCCGCCGTCGTCATCCGGCAGTTGCGGCTGGCCGCGCGCGAAGGCCGGCGTGGCGGCGGCCGTGCCGACGCAAAGAGCGAGCAACGCAGCGGCGACAAGCTTGCGATTCATGATGACACTCCCGAGAACGATTCGATGGGGACGCGCCGCCGGCACGACCGCGCGAGCGAAAGCGATTCGTTGCGTGACGGGTACGTTGCCGGCGTCGAAAGACCCGACGCCGGCGGCGGACGGCGGCTGAAAAAACCGCGTTCAGTGGTGCTCGAACAATTGCTGCGTGTCGAGCGATGCGAGCGAAGGCACGCCCGTCGCGGCGGCGGCATCCGGCCGTGCAGCGACCGACTGCGGATGCTGGGCGGCGACCTTCGCCTCCGCTGCCTGGATGTCCTCGGGATAGTAAGGATCGCTGCCGACCGGCCGATAACCGGCCTTTTCGACACGGACGAGATCGGCGCGCACGTCGGCCCGTGTGAGCGCATGGTCGGCGGTTTGCGCAAATGCGACGATCGGTGCGCTCAGCGCACAGGAAAGCAGGACTGCACGAATCAGGTTGTTCATGATGTTCACCTCTCAAAGATGGCGTGTTCGCGTCCGCAGATCAGGCCGGACATCCGCTCCCCATCGATGTGATGAAGAGTTGGGATCATTCTGCGATTCGCGCGCTTTCCTGAAGGTGAGGCTTCGATTACGGTTTTGTTATCCGGGCGCCGCCGCCCGTCGTGCAGGGGCGCCCGGCTCGCCCGGCACGGCGCAGGCGCGCACGTCGGACGACCGTCGCGTTCATGCGGACGCGTCGAGCGGCCGCACTTCCGGAATCATCGCGGCCTGGCCGCGCACGATTCCGTCTGCGTCCGTGAGCTGCCACACGGTCGCGCGCTCGATCCAGAACCGCTTGCCGGATTTCGTGACCCGCACGCCGCGGTATTCGGACACGAAGCCGTCCCGCATCACCTTGTCGAGGAATATCTGCCGTTCGCGCCGCTCCATCGGCTCCGCCGACAGGCGCGACGGCAACGCCGTCAGTTCGTCCCAGTCGTATTCGAAAATCGCCTGCGCGCGCCGGTTGCCGTACACGAACACCGGATCGGCCGACGTGTCGTGCGCCAGCACGCCGAACGGCGCCATCTCGTACAGCCACGCGGCGCCGTCGGATGCGCTCATGCCGTCGGGAACGAGCGGATGGTGCAACAGCCGGCGGTAGGAATCGGCGAGAAGGAGGAAGAAATCTGCATCGGTGCGCAACGACATCGGTCAGGCTCCTGAAAGCGGCGGGATACGGGAACGCGTGAAGGTTCACGGCCGGACATTATAGGGACGAAGCGGCGCGGCCGACGCCACCGCGTCCGCACAGATAACGACTTCGTAATCTTCGGGTCAGGGTCGGGTCAACGCCGCGCCGGCAGACTGCATGCTCGTCGCATCGAATGCGCATCCGAGCCTTGCTTCGAGGAGCACCATCATGTGGATCGTCCGGCTGGCGTTACGCAGGCCCTACACGTTCGTCGTACTCGCGCTGCTGATCTTCATCGCGGGGCCGCTTGCCCTGCTGCGCACGCCGACCGACATTTTTCCGAGCATCGACATTCCGGTCGTCAGCATCGTCTGGTCGTACAACGGCTTCTCCGCGGAGGACATGGCCAAGCGGATCACGTCGAACTACGAGCGCGCGCTCACGTCCGACGTCGACGACATCGAGCACATCGAGTCGCAGTCGCTGAACGGCGTGTCCGTCGTGAAGATCTTCTTCCATCCGGGCGCCGACATCAATCGCGCGATCGCGGAAGCCGCGAGCAACGCCGCGTCGATCCTGCGCATCCTGCCGCCCGGCACGCTGCCGCCGAACATCATCACGTACAACGCGTCGACGGTGCCGATCCTGCAGCTCGGGCTGTCGAGCGGCACGCTCGCCGAGCAGCAGCTGTACGACCTCGGCAACAGCTTCATCCGCACGCAGCTCGCGACCGTCCAGGGCGCGGCCGTGCCGCTGCCGTTCGGCGGCAAGATCCGCCAGATCGTCGTCGATCTCGATACGCGCGCGCTGCAGGCGAAGGGGCTCGCGCCGATCGACGTCGTGAACGCGATCAACGCGCAGAACCTGATCCTGCCGGGCGGCACCGCGAAGATCGGCACGCACGAATACAACGTGCAGATGAACGGCAGCACGCAGACGGTCGCCGCGCTGAACGACCTGCCGGTGAAGACGATCGGCGGCAACGTCGTGTACGTGCGCGACGTCGCGCACGTTCGCGACGGCTACGCGCCGCAGACCAACATCGTGCGCGTGGACGGCAAGCGCGCGGCGCTGCTGACGGTCGAGAAGACCGGCAGCGCGTCGACGCTGACGATCATCGACCAGGTGAAGGCGATGCTGCCGAAGATCGCGGCCGGCCTGCCGAAGGCGCTGCACATTTCGCCGCTCGACGATCAGTCCGTGTTCGTGAAGGCGGCGGTCCAGGGCGTCGTGCGCGAGGCGCTGATCGCCGCGTGCCTGACCGCGCTGATGATCCTGCTGTTTCTCGGCAGCTGGCGCGCGACGCTGATCATCGCGGTATCGATTCCGCTCGCGGTGCTCACGTCGCTGCTCGCGCTGTCCGTGCTCGGCCAGACCATCAACATCATGACGCTCGGCGGGCTCGCGCTCGCGGTCGGGATCCTCGTCGACGACGCGACCGTCGCGATCGAGAACATCACGCATCATCTGGAGCTCGGCGCGCCGCTAGAGGAAGCCATTCTGACCGGCGCGGGCGAAATCGCGGTGCCGACCTTCGTGTCGACGCTGTCGATCTGCATCGTGTTCGTGCCGATGTTCCTGCTCACGGGCGTCGCGCGCTATCTGTTCGTGCCGCTGGCCGAGGCCGTGATCTTCGCGATGATCGCGTCGTACTTCTTCTCGCGCACGCTGGTGCCGACGCTCGCGATGGCGCTGATGCGCGCGAAGGGGCAAGGCCGGCCGCCGCGCGGCGTATTCGCGCGCGTCGCCCGTTTCCAGGCCGCGTTCGAGCATCGCTTCGAGGCCGTGCGGCTGCGCTATCGCGCGGTGCTCTCGGCGGCGATCGCGCGGCGCCGCCGCTTCGCGGCCGCGTTCCTGCTCGCGTGCGTCGCGTCGACGGGCCTCTACGCGTTCGCCGGGCAGGACTTCTTTCCGTCGGTCGACACCGGCGAAATCCGCCTGCACCTGCGCGCGCCGACCGGCACGCGGATCGAGGAAACCGCGCGGCTGACCGACGAAGTCGAAGCGAAGATCCGCGGCGTGATTCCGGCGAACGAACTCGCGGGCGTGCTCGACAACATCGGCGTGCCGGTGAGCGGGATCAACCTCACGTACGACTCGTCCGACCCGATCGGCTCCGAGGACGCCGACGTGCTCGTCACGCTGAAACCGAATCATGCGTCGACGGCCGCATACGTGGCGAAGCTGCGCAACGTGCTCGCGCAGTCGTTCCCCGGCGTGACGTTCGCGTTCCTGCCGGCCGACATCGTCAGCCAGATCCTGAACTTCGGGCTGCCCGCGCCGATCGACATCCAGATCGTCGGCAACAAGCTCGACCAGAACCGCGCGGTCGCGAATGCGCTGCTCGCGAAGCTGCGCGGCGTGCGCGGGCTCGTCGACGCACGCATCCAGCAGCCCGGCGACGAACCGGCGATCAACGTGAACGTCGACCGCACGAAGGCGATCCAGGCCGGCCTCGAACAGCGCGACGTCGCGCAGAACCTGCTGATCGCGCTGTCCGGCAGTTCGCAGACCACGCCGAACTTCTGGCTCGATCCGCGCAACGGCGTCAGCTACCCGGTGCTCGTGCAGACGCCGCAATACACGGTGAATTCGCTGCAGTCGCTCGCGAACGTGCCGCTGCCGGCCGGCACCGCACGCGCGCCGCAGACGCCGGCCGGCGGCCCGGCCGCGGGCGCGCCCGCGCAGAACCTGCTCGGCTCGCTCGGCACGTTCTCGCGCTCGACGCAGCAGGCCGTGGTGTCGCACTACAACGTGCAGCCGGTGCTCGACATCTTCGCGTCGGTGCAGGGGCGCGACCTCGGCGGCGTCACGGCCGACGTGACGAAGCTCGTCGACGCCGCACGCGCGCAACTGCCGCCCGGCTCGTCGATCGTGCTGCGCGGCCAGGTGCAGGCGATGCACGAATCGTTCACGGGCCTGCTCGGCGGCCTCGCGCTCGCGATCGCGCTCGTCTACCTGCTGATGGTCGTGAACTTCCAGTCGTGGCTCGATCCGCTCGTGATCGTCGGCGGGCTGCCGGCGTCGCTCGCCGGCATCGCATGGATGCTGTTCGTCACGCGCACCACGCTGTCGGTGCCCGCGCTGACCGGCACGATCCTGTGCATCGGCATCGCCACCGCGAACAGCATTCTCGTCGTGAACGCGGCGCGCGAGCTGCTCGCGGGCGGCGCGTCGCCGTGGCAAGCGGCGCTCGATGCCGGCTTCAACCGCTTCCGCCCCGTCGTGATGACCGCGCTCGCGATGCTGATCGGCATGCTGCCGATGGCGCTCGGCCTCGGCGACGGCGGCGAACAGAATGCGCCGCTCGGCCGCGCGGTGATTGGCGGCCTCGCGTTCGGCACGGTGTCGACGCTGCTGTTCGTGCCGGTGGTGTTCGGCTTCGTCCACGCGTGGCTCGCGCGGCGCCGCGACGCCGCGGCCGCCCGGCGCGCGCAGCCCGCGCCCGATACGCCGGCACTGCGTTGAGCGCGCACGGCCGCCCCTTCCCATCCTTCGATTCGCCCGACCCCGGACCCATCATGAACGACTCGATCGAACCCGTCGCCCCGCCGCCGGCCGCCGAAACGGCCACCGCGGCCCCCGCCGCCGCAGCCGTGCCGCCCGCCGCGCGCGGCGCCGCCTCCGACACCCCGCCTGTCTC